>LNFD01000281.1 GCA_001464255.1 Actinomycetales bacterium Ga0077552
GGGTCGGTGGGAACCGGCACGGCGGGCGCGCCGGGCTCTTCGACCGGCGACGAGACCGAGGTGTCTCCGCCGGGCGCGAGCGCAGCATCCCGTGCCAGGCCCGATTCGGCGGCGAGGATGGTCATGCCGCCCTGGTAGTCGGGCCCGCCCGCGCCGTACCAGCGGCCGTCGTCGAGGCGGTCGACCGCGGCGGTCGCCGAGACCGTGCCGAAGTCGCCGCGGTCGACGACCTCGATCGAGTGGCCGTAGGCCCAGGCGATCTCGCCGAGCGGGCTCCACGCGACGCTGTAGTCGATCGCCGTCGCCACCCCGTCGACCACGAGGTTCGCGGTCGCCATGGTCTGCCAGCTGTCGGCCGTCACGCGCACGTCGGCGGGAGCCACGTCGAGGCCCATCGCCGCGAAGAGCTCGGCGGCCTCGGCGCGCGCCTCGGCCTCGCTCGGCGCGAGCGACTCGCTCGCGGGGACCTGGGGCTGCGTGCACTCCTCGAACTGCTCCGTGCCGTTGTCGGTCTCGTACTCGACGAGCGCGCACACGGGATCCGGGTAGGCAGCGGGGTTGTTGTACCACCAGCTGCCGGTCCCGCTCCAGGTGACCGTGATGGAGGGCCCGCTGCCGTCTTCCGGGCCGATGACGTAGCTGGGCCACGCGGGGTCGAAGTACGAGGTCTCGCCGGGCGCGCCGTCGACGCCGAACCGCTCGGCCATGTCGTCGAGCACCTCCTGCGGCGTGCCGATGCGCTGCAGCTGGTACACGCCGCCGCTGCCGCCCTCGGTGCCGAGGCCCGGGCCGGCTACGTAGTCGTAGTCGATCCACAGGGCGATGCGCGCCTGGTCGGCGAGCGCCGATTCCTGCGCCGTGCCGGGGGCGCTGCCCGCCGCGGCCGCCGTGAACAGAGGCCCCTGGGGGGCCAGGGGGTTCACGATCACGAGCGAGCCGACGGCCACCGCCGCGACAGCGACGAGCGAGGCGGTCGCCGCGCGGGTGGTGCGCCCGTGGTTGACGAGGCGCGGAGCCCGGCGGCTCGAGGCCGAGGCCACGAGGTCGGGCGAGAGGTCGGGAGCCGGGGCATCCGTGCCCGCGGATCGCCGGAGGCGGTCGGTCAGGTTGTCAGCGTTGTCACTCATACCCGGTTTATGTCGCGGGGGCGGGTGATCTTTCAGAACTGCCCGAACCGTTCTCGCCGAGCGCCGCCGCGAGCGCCTTCTTGGCGCGGTGCAGCCGGATGCTCACGGCATTCGCGCTGACCCCGAGCGCCACCGCCGCATCGCCCACCGACAGGTCGTCGAGCACGACGAGCGCGAGCACCTCGCGGTCGCGCGGCCCGATGGCGGCCCAGGCCCGGGCGAGCTCGGCATCGGCCGTCACGAGCGATTCGGCCGACGGCGCCGAGTCGGGCACCGACAGCAGCCCGAGCACCGAGGCCCGCGCCGCCAGCCGGCGACGGTGGTTCGCCACCTGGTACGAGGCGATGCGGTACAGCCACGGCAGCTCCTCCCCCGGCGTGACCGAGCCGCGTTTGCGCCACGCGATCGCGAAGACGTCGGCGGCGAGGTCGTCGACATCGGCGCGGTCGACGCGGCGGGCGAGGTACCGGCTCAGCGCGGGCAGGTGCTGGGTGTAGACGGCCACGAAGGGGTCGGGCTGCGCGGGCATGCCCTCAGTCTGGCCGGGTGCATCGTTCACAGGCACCCCAACGTTTCGCGCGTGTCGAACGTCGCGGCACTAGCGTGTGCGCATGAGCGACTCCACCCCCGATCGCGCCTGGGCCGGTCGCGTGCTCTTCCCGCGCTCGGCCGCCGAGCTGCGGTCGACGACGATCTGCCCCGCCTGCCTCGTGCCCCTCACGGCGACGGTGTGCGCGAGCTGCGGGCTCGACCTGCGCCACCCCGCGTCGGCCGACCTCGCGGCGTCCTCCGCCGCGATCGCCGACGCGCTGGATGCCCGGCTCGACATCATCGGCCGCATCCGCCGCGAGACCGCCGCCGCCGCGGTCGCGGCTCCGGCCGCGGTGGCCGCACCGGCCGCTCCCGCCACTCCCGCCGAGGCGGCGCCTGCGCCGGTCGCCAGCACCTCGGCCGCGTCACCCGTCACTCCCGCCGCGCCGGCTGCGGTCGACGGGCCGCGCCGGTCGGGCATCCAGATCGCGCTCATCGTCGTGGGCATCAGCCTGCTCTCGGTGTTCGCGGTCTTCGGGCTCGTGTACGCCTTCGTCACCTACGGCAGCGAGGTGCGCATGGCGATCATCGTGGCGGGCACGCTCGCGACCATGATCGCGGCGGGCATGCTCGGGCGTCGGGGTCTCGCGTCGACGGCCGAGGGGCTCGCCGCGCTCGGCACGGTCATGCTCGTTCTCGACGCATGGGCGCTGCGCCTCAACGACCCGAGCGGCCTCGGCTCGACGCCCGAGCCGCTCTACTGGGGAACCGCCCTGCTCGTCGTCGGAGCGACCGCGGCCCTGTGGTCGCGCGTCGCGCGCCTCGGCATGCCCGCGGTGGCCGCGGCTGCGCTGCTGCCGCTCGGCGCCGCGCTCGCGACCGGCCACCTGGTCGGCGAGCTGCTGCCCTCCATCACGGGCGCCGATGCGACCGCGGGCGCCCTCGCGGGCCTCATCACGGCGGCAGGCTCGTGGGCCGCAGCACCGGCGAGTCGCCCGCTCGCGCGCCGCGCAGCGCAGCTCACCGCGCACGCGACGGGAGCCCTCGCCGCCATGGTCGCGCTCGTGAGCGTCGTCGCGCTCGACCCGGGGGCGCGGTACTCCCCCGTCATCGCCGGGCTCGTGCTCGCGGGGGCGGCCCTGCTGCACGCCGCCGCGCTCGCATTCTCGCTGCGCGGGGCGACCGTGCGCCGCGCTCTCGACACCCTGCTGCTCGGCGCGATCGGCGCGGGCGCGGCACTCGCGGCCGTCGTCGGCGCCGTGACCTCGGCCTCCCGCTTCGAGCAGGACCGCGTCATCGTGAGCGCTCCCCTCATCGCGGCGACCCTGGTCGCGGTGCTCGCCGAGCAGGCCTGGCGCCGGGTGGCGCGGCGGGCGGGCGACGACCCCGTGGCGCCGTGGCGCACGGTCGCGGCGTCGGGCACCCTCACGGCCGCCGCGCTCACCGCCGTGGCCGGGGGGCTCGCGGCGATCGTCGCGGTCGCGGCGTTCGTCGAGGCGGGAACGCAGGGCCTCGAGGTCATCCCGCTCGGCATCGGCGACCCCGTGACCTCGGGCGAGCGCGCCACGGTCGCGGCGATCGGCGCACTGGCACTCGCGCTCGGCATCATCGCCCTCAGTTGGGCGCTGCTGGGCGTGCTGCTGCGTCGGGCGCGCGCCCTGACGCTCATCGCGGGCATCGTGATCGTCGCGGCGGTGCCCCTGCTGCCCGCGTGGTGGCTCGTCATGCTCGCCTTCGGGGTGCTCGCGATCGGCGGCGCCCTCGGCCTGCGCGCGGTGCGCGCGATTGCGACGACGGATGCCCGCCGCGCCCTCACCGCCCTCCTCATCCCGCTCAGCTCGGGTGCGGCGCTCGGCGCCTTCCTCACGGCGTGGGCGGTGCCGCGCGGCGTCGGCATCGGGCTGATCATCGCGCTGCTCGCGATCGGCGTCGCCCGCACCGCGACGAGCTCGGGCGCGCTGCGCGCCGGAGCGCTCGGGCTCGCCGCCGCCCTCGCCCTGGGCTCGAGCCCCGAGCTCGCCCGCGACCTCGCGGTCGCGGTGCCGGCCCTCACGCTCGGCTCAGGAAGCGCCGTCATCGTCATGGCCGCGCTCGTCATCGCGAGCAGCCAGCTCGGCCGGCTCGCGGCGCTCGAGCGGCAGGTGGTCGGGTCGGTCGCCCTGCTGGGCGCGCTCGTCGCGAGCGCCCTCGTGACACTCCCCTCCGTCGACGAAGCCGTCGCGCTCGGCCTGCTCGCCGTCGCGCTCGTGATCGCGGCGGTGCGCGGCGCGACCCCCGAGCGGCTCG
>LNFD01000282.1 GCA_001464255.1 Actinomycetales bacterium Ga0077552
CGGCCGAGACGTTGCGCAGCTCGACGTAGCTCGCGTCGAGCCGCTCGCCCCAGCCCGGGGCGATCTCGCTGATGATGACGGGATGGTCGTCGCGCCGCTCGTGGGAGCCGCTGCTGCCGCCCTCCGGCTGCGCGGCGGCGGGGAGGGGGATGAGCGCGGCGCCCATCGCGGCGAGGGCGGCCGTCGCGGCCATGAGGGGGCGGAACCGGGGGCGGGGAGGGGTGCGCTCGAGCGTCGCGGTCACGATCGCCACGCTGTCGCGATCAGGTGAACGGATGCCGCCCTCCGCGGGTGTGTCGCGTGAACGACCGGGGGTGCGGGCGAAGAGCACGAGGCCGCGACCCCGGGTTGCGGGGGTCGCGGCCTCGTGGGGTTCCCGGCGGTTGGCCGGGAAGGTCAGTGGCTAGCGCGCAGCCGAACCATCCACGTAGTCCGAGTCCTGCTGCTTCCACGCGAAGAGGGCGCGCAGCTTGCGGCCCGTCTCCTCGATCGGGTGCTGCTCGCCCTTGCGGCGCAGCTCCATGAACTCGGGCGCGCCGGCGTCCTGGTCGGCGATGAAGCGCGAGGCGAAGGCGCCCGACTGGATGTCGGCGAGCACGGCCTTCATGTTCTCCTTGACGCTCGCGTCGAGCACGCGCGGGCCCGAGACGTAGTCGCCGTACTCGGCCGTGTCGCTGACGCTCCAGCGCTGCTTGGCGATGCCGCCCTCCCACATGAGGTCGACGATGAGCTTGAGCTCGTGCAGCACCTCGAAGTAGGCGATCTCGGGCTGGTAGCCGGCCTCGGTGAGCACCTCGAAGCCGTACTGCACGAGCTGCGAGGTGCCGCCGCAGAGCACGGCCTGCTCGCCGAACAGGTCGGTCTCGGTCTCCTCCGTGAAGGTCGTCTTGATGACGCCCGCGCGCGTGCCGCCGATGGCCTTGGCGTACGAGAGGGCGAGCGATGATGTCGGGGATCCCGCGGCCGGCGACGAACTCGCGGCGCACCGTGTGGCCCGGAGCCTTGGGGGCGACGAGGATGACATCGACGCCCTCCGGGGCGTCGATGTACCCGAAGCGGATGTTGAAGCCGTGCGCGAAGGCCAGCGTCTTGCCCGGCTGCAGCGCATCCTTGATGCTCTCGCTGTAGATCGACCGCTGGTGCTGGTCGGGCGCGAGGATCATGATGACGTCGGCCCAGGCGGCCGCGTCGGCGACGGTCATGACGCTGAAGCCGTCATCGCTCGCCTTCTGAATCGACTTCGAGCCGGCCTTGAGGGCGATGGCCACCTCGACACCGCTGTCACGCAGGTTCTGGGCGTGGGCGTGGCCCTGCGAGCCGTAGCCGACGATGGCGACCTTCTTGCTCTGGATGAGCGCGATGTCGGCGTCTTTGTCGTAGTAGATCTCGGTCACGATCGGGGTTCTCCTTGTTCGGTGGGGTGGTGACGTCGTGTGGGGTGGTGTCAGTTCTTGAGCACGCGCTCGCTGATGCTCTTCGAGCCGCGGCCGATGGCCAGGAGGCCCGACTGCGCGATCTCCTTGATGCCGTAGGGCTCGAGCACGCGCAGCAGCGCTTCGACCTTGGCGGTGTCGCCTGTCACCTCGATGACGAGCGAGTCGGTGGCGACGTCGACGACGCGGGCGCGGAACAGGTTCGCCGCCTCGAGGATCTGCGAGCGGGTGGCGTTGTCGACGCGCACCTTGACGAGCATGTGCTCGCGCTGCACCGAGCTCGAGGGATCGAGCTCGACGATCTTGAGCACGTTGATGAGCTTGTTCAGCTGCTTGGTGATCTGCTCGAGGGGCAGGCCCTCGACCTCGACCACCACGGTGATGCGCGAGAGGCCCTCGACCTCGGTCGTGCCGACCGCGAGCGAGCGGATGTTGAAGCCGCGCCGAGCGAACAGGCCGGCGACGCGCGTGAGCAGACCGGGCTTGTCCTCGACGAGGAGGGAGAGCACGTGGTAGGTCATGGGCTTACTCCTCGTACCAGTCGGGGGCGTGATCGCGGGCGTACTGCACCGAGGAGTTGCCGACGCCCTGCGGCACCATCGGCCACACCATGGCGTCGCGGCTGACGATGAAGTCGATGACGACCGGACGGTCGTTGGTCTCCATCGCGAGCCGGATGGCCGGCTCGACCTCCTCCGGCTTCGTGACGCGGATGCCGAGGGCGCCGTAGGCGTCGGCCATCTTCACGAAGTCGGGCACCATGCGCGTCTGCTCGTCGGCGCTCTTCGACCCGGTCTCGAGGTCGGTGAACGAGTGGCGGCCGTCGTAGAACAGCGTCTGCCACTGGCGAACCATGCCGAGCGAGGAGTTGTTGATGATCGCGACCTTGATCGGGATGTTGTTGATGGTGCAGGTCGCGAGCTCTTGATTGGTCATCTGGAAGCAGCCGTCGCCGTCGATCGCCCACACCAGGCGATCGGGCTGGGCGACCTTGGCCCCCATGGCCGCCGGGACGGCGTAGCCCATGGTGCCAGCGCCGCCCGAGTTGAGCCAGGCACCGGGGCGCTCGTAGTGGATGAACTGGGCCGCCCACATCTGGTGCTGGCCGACGCCCGCGGCGTAGACCGCCTCAGGGCCCGAGAGCCGGCCGATCGCCTCGATGACCGACTGCGGAGCGAGCAGCCCGTCGTCGGGGTCGTCGACGTACCCGAGCGGGTACTGCGAGCGCAGGGTCTCCAGGCGCTTCCACCAGTCGACGATGTCAGGCGCCGATTGCGCGGCGGCCGCCTCGAAGGCGGGAAGCAGGTCGAGCAGCACTTCGCGGGCATCCCCCACGATCGGAACATCGGCGTG
>LNFD01000283.1 GCA_001464255.1 Actinomycetales bacterium Ga0077552
GACCTCGCCGGGTGCGCCGGACATCACGACCGAGCCCTTGGGCCCCATCATGACGGCGGGCGACCCGAGCGGAGCCCGCGCCGCCCACGCGCCGATCACTCCCGCCTCGGCGCCGGAAGCCCCGTGCACGAGCACGTCGAGGTCGATCCACCCCTCGTCGACCGAGTGGTCGACGACGGTCTCGGTGCGGGGCTCGCCTTCGACCACCTCGACGCGCACGTGGTCGCCGCCGCCGGGGGCGACGAATCCGGCAAGCTCTCCCGGCACCGCCTCGACGAGCCGCAGCCGCACGTACGAGTCGACCCCCGCGACCGCGAGCACCGTGCGCGCACCGAGGCGCAGCCGTCGCTCCGCGGGCGGGAAGGGGTGGCGAGCGAGCGAGTAGGGCACGGCGGCTCGATTCAGGAGACTGGGGCGACGGGCACGGCGCCGGTCGCGGGCGGCGGGGCATCCCCGTTGTCGATGTCCTCCGGGTTGGGCAGCGTCATGAGGAAGCGGTAGAAGATCAGCCCGAGAAGGGTGATGCCAGCCCCGCCGACGATCCACGGCACGGTGAGGTCGATGAGGGCGAGCGCTCCGCCGATGAGCGAGCCGATCGGCATGGTGCCCCACAGCAGCGTGCGCCACGTGCCGTGCACGCGGCCGAGCAGCCGGCCCGGGATGATCGCCTGGCGGAACGACATCATGAGCACGTTCCAGATGGTCGTCGTCGCGGCGCCGAGCGCGCCGTGAGCAGCACGAGGATGCCCGCGAGCAGGTTCATCGCCGCCATCACGGGCCCGAGCCCGAAGCGGCGGGCCAGGCGCGAGGCGACGACGGAGCCGAGCAGCCCGCCGATCGCGCCGGAGAGCAGGAAGAGCCCGAAGCCCGCTTCGGGGATGGCGAGGGTGTCAAGCACGAAGAGCACGAGCGTGGCGCTCGATGCCGAGAACAGGATCGCGACGGGGATGCTCACGAACCAGAGCGTGCGCAGCATGCGGTTGCCCATGATGAAGTGCCAGCCGTCGGCGAGCTGGCGGCGGAACGGCACGACCGGCTCGGTCGCCGCCGCGTGGAACTGCCGGCCCGACGCCACGGCGGGCAGCAGCACGGCGAGCAGGGCAGCGAGCCCGAAGGCCGCGACGAGGCCGCCGATGGGGATGAGCACGGCGACGGCGAAGAGCGCCGAGGTGAGCGGGGCGGCGGCGAAGTTCTGCACGACGAGCTCGGCGCCCTCGATGCGGGCGTTCGCCCGCGGCAGGTTCTTCTTCGGCACGACGCTCGGCACGACGGCGCGGATCGCCCCGTCGTAGAGCGTCTCGCACACCCCGTAGACGAAGATCACGAGGTAGAGCCACCAGATCGTGAGCGCGTTCATGGCGACGAGCACGACGAGCGCCACCGCGAGCACCGTGCGCACGCCGGCCGCGAGCGCGAGGGCCCGGCGACGGTCCATGCGGTCGACCAGGATTCCGGCCGGCAAGGCGAAGAACAGCCACGGCAGCATCGCGACCGCGCCGATGCCGGCGATGAGCACGGGGTCGTCGGTGAGCCGCGCGGCGAGCAGCGGCGAGGCCGTGCGCGCGATGCCGTCGCCGAGGCTCGAGGCGAGGTTCGCCGTGAAGACGTTCGCGAAGGTGCGGCCGAGCCCCGGGCGGGGGGCCGGGCCGGGGGATGCTGCGCCCGGGGTGGAGCCGCCGGTCACGCCGCGCTCGCTACCAGCGCTCGTGCACGGCCGCGCGGAACCGGCGGTCGTACAGCTCGACCACGCGCGCGTGGAACTCGGCGCCGAGCTCGGCGACCTCGCCCGCGGCCGCGTTGGCGCGCGCCTGCTCGGGCGAGCGGGCGCCGGGGATCACGGTGCTCACGCCCGGCAGCTGCGCGAGCCAGGCGAGCGCGGCGGTCGCGGGCTGCAGGCCGTGCTCGGCGGCGAGCGCCGAGAACTCCTGCGCGGCCTCGACGCCCGTGGCGAAGTCGACGCCCGCGAAGGTCTCGCCCTGATCGAAGTGCGAGCCGTCGCGGTTGTAGGTGCGGTGGTCGTTCTCGGCGAAGACGGTGTCGGCGGTGTAGCGGCCGCTCAGCAGACCGGAGGCGAGCGGAACGCGCGCGATGATGCCGACGCCCGCGGCGATCGCGGCGGGCAGCACCTCATCGAGCGGCTTGAGGCGGAAGGCGTTGAGCACGATCTGCACGCTCGCGACGTTCGGGCGGGCGATCGCGGTGAGCGCCTCGGCCGAGGTCTCGACGCTCACGCCGTAGTGCCGGATCTTCCCCTCGGCGACGAGATGGTCGAGGTCGTCGTAGACGCGGTCGATCGAGTACACGGGCGTCGGCGGGCAGTGCAGCTGCACGAGGTCGAGCGTCTCGACGCCGAGGTTCTTCCGGCTGCGCTCGTTCCAGGCCCGGAAGTTCTCGGTCGAATAGTTCTCGGGCACCTGCGGCAGGCGGCGACCCATCTTGGTGGCGACGTAGACGCCGGCATCGGGGTGGTTGCGGAGGTACTCGCCGATGATCTGCTCGCTGCGGCCATCACCGTAGACGTCGGCGGTGTCGAACACCGTGACGCCCGACTCGACGGCGGCGTCGAGCACCGCGTGGGCATCCTTCTCGCTCACATCGCCCCAGTCGGCGCCGAGCTGCCAGGTTCCGAGGCCGATGGAGGAGACGGTCGCACCGGTGCGGCCGAGAATCGAGGTCTTCATGTCGCCAGCCTATTCGCCGTTCGAGGCCCCCCACGGCGCGGGAGGCTGGGCGATCACGCGGGCGACAGCCTGCGCGAGCTTCGGCCGGATGATGTGCGCCACGCCCGAGACGCGGTGGGCGCGCACGTGCTCGGCCTCCTTGCGGGCGACCTCGCCGTCGGCGCGGATCTCGTCGGCCTTGTCGTCGAGGCGGTCCTTCTGCTCCTCGACCCAGTCGCCGACTTTCTCGCCAGTGGCCTTCGCGGCGTCCTTCGCGGATTCGAACATGCTCATGCTCGATCCCCCTCTCCCCTGCTCGCTGCACGCGACGCTCTGCCGGTGCGCCGCCCCGCGGGGTGCGGGCGGCCCGGCCACGGTACCGAGCGTCGTCGAGGGATGCGCGGGGTTGACAGCGACCGCTGGGGGTGCGTTGCGGGCGCGGTCAGCGGAGTCTTCCGCGATTGCCAGGCCCGCGCGGCGCGCTCACTCGACCCAGGCGGCGGGCGGCGCTGCGATGACACGCGCGACAGCCTGCGCGAGCTTCGGCCGGATGATGTGCGCCACGCCCGAGACGCGGTGGGCGCGCACGTGCCGCAGCTGCTGCACGATCGCGAGGCCGCCAGGAGCGAGGAAGGGGTCGAGCGCGCCGTAGACGAGATCGATCGGCACACGCACGCGCGCGAGGTCGGCGAGCGTTGTCTGCGATTCGATGGCGTTCTGCAGCGAGAGCATGAAGGGCTGCCAGTTCTTCTCGGTGAGCTCGAGCACGTTCTTGATGGGCGCGATCGCCGCGAGCGCGGCGGCCGTGCGCTGCGTGAAGCTCGGGTTCATTCGCAGAAACTCGTAGACGGTGAAGTACGCGCCCATGCTCGCGCGGTCGACCCGGTCGCCGAGCACCGCAGGGGGCAGGTAGATGGGCGAACTCACGAGCACGAGCCGCTCGAGCTCGCGCCGGTGGGTCGAGGCGTAGCGCGCGGCGATGAGGCTGCCGAGCGAGTGGCCGACGAGCGTGAAGGGCTCGCGCAGCCCGAGCGAGCGGATCGTGCGGGCGAGCGCCGCCGCGTGCTCGTCGAGCGTGTAGGTCGCCCCCTCGGGGCTCGGCGAGGCGCCGAAGCCGAGGATGTCGATCGTGATGCAGCGGTGCGCCGGCTCGAGCAGGGGCACGAGGTGGTGGAACGTGACCGATGAGGAGGCGATGCCGTGGATCATGACGACGACCGGCCCGCTGCCCGTGTCTGCCGTGACGGTCAGGAGCGGAGCATCCCGCCGGAACAACGACCATGGCGCCATGCCTGTGATTATGGCGGATGCCCACCAGCCCGCGCCGAGGCTGGGGACGAGAGAAGGGGGCCGGCTGAGCCGACCCCCTTGACCTTCGCGTCCACCCCTAGTCGCGGAGGAATACTGAGAATCTATGCGGGCGATCGCCCGCTAGGCGGGCTTCTCGCCCTTCCCTCTGGGTTCTCTCGGCACAGGCACAGGCTCGCGGCCGCTCGCGCCCTCGGTAACGATCGGGTTCCACTCGAAAACGTTGGGTGGTGACGCGCCGATGCCCGGGTCTAGCGTGACCGGCATGCGCACCCCACGACTGCTCGTCACCCTTCCCGCCCTCGCCCTCAGCGCCCTGCTGCTCGGCGGCTGCGCGGCCGCGGCCACCAACGAGTCGGCGAGCGACTCGGGCGGCATGCCGGGGTTCGAGGAGGGGGTCGGGGCGCCGATCGTCGACGAGTCGACGGGCGATCTCGACAGCCAGCCCGACGGCGGCGACCGTGCTGTCATCACGACCGGCTACCTCTACGTCACGGTCGAGGCGCCGCTCGAGGCCGCTGCCGAGGCCGTCGAGATCGTCGAGGCGGCCGGAGGCCGCGTCGACGGGCGGCAGGAGTTCGCGCCGCGCGAATCGAGCGTGCTGAGCGACGCGGGCGGGGCCGAGCTCGTGCTGCGCATCCCGGCCGAACGGCTGACGGCCACGCTCGAGAAGCTCAAGGAGCTCGGCGAGGTGGAAGAGCTGCAACTGAGCTCGAGCGACGTCACGCGCGAGGTGCAAGACATCGACGCCCGGGTGACCGCGCTGCGCTCGTCGATCACGCGCCTGCTCGCGCTGCAGGATGCCGCAGCGACGGTCGAGGATCTCATCGCCCTCGAGACGGCCATCAGCGACCGCCAGGCGCAGCTCGAGAGCTACGAAGCGCAGCAGCGGTACTACGCCGAACAGGTCGGCCTCTCGACCGTGACGCTCGTGCTCGGTTCGACCGAGGTCGCTCCCGTCGACGAGCCCGACACGTTCCTCAGCGGACTCGTGACGGGGTGGGAGGCGCTCGTCGGCTTCGGCTCGGGCCTGCTCGTCGTCGTCGGCGTGCTGCTGCCGTGGGTGCTCGTGCTCGGGCTCCTCGGCCTCGCGGTGCTGCTGATCGTGCGCGCCGCGGTGCGACGGCGGGCGACCCCGGCGGTCTCAGCCCCGAGCGGCGTCGACGACGCCGACTAGCGCGGCGAAGAGGGGGTGACCGGCCTCGATACCCATGACCGAGGCCACCACCTGCGGCGCCGACTCGGCGGCGAGGCGCTCGGCGAGCGCGAGGCTCTCAGGGTCGTCGTCGGCGCGGAACCGCAGGGCTGCCCCGATCGCGGCGAGCAGCCCCACGGGCTCGATGCCGGCCTCGGCGAGCGCGGCCGCCGGTTCGATGAAGCGTTCGTGACGGCTGAGCTTGCGCAGCGGCTGCCGGCCGACGCGCGTGACCGGGTCGGCGAGGGCCGCGTTGGCGAAGCGCTCGAGAGCCGTCGCGCGGTAGGCGTCTTGAACCTCGGGTGCGAAGCCGTGCCGCAGCACGAGCAGGCGCGAGGTCTCCTCGAGCGCCGCGACGACGCCCGCGCGCACGGCGGGGTCGGCGATCGCCTCGTGCACGAACTCATGGCCCGCGGCGCGCCCGAGGTAGGCGCACGTCGCATGGCCCGTGTTGACGGTGAAGAGCTTGCGCTCGATGTAGGGGGCCAGGTCGTCGACGAAGTGGGCTCCGGGGATGCTCGGCAGAGCATCCGCGAACGGCCCGGTCTCGATCGCCCACTCGCAGAAGGGCTCGACGCGCACGTCGAGGCCGTCGGCCGGGTCGGCGGTCGGCACGATGCGGTCGACGGCGGTGTTGGCGAACACGGCGCGCTCGAGCACCTCGGGGGCGTCGGCGAGCAGCGTCGCGATCTCGGCGCGCAGCAGGTCGGTCGCCTGCAGCGCGTTCTCGCAGGCCATGACGATGAGCGGGGCCGCCTCGGCGGCACGAGCGCGCAGGGCGTCGGCGATCACGGGAGCGATGAAGCGCAGCACTGTCGGGCCGACCGCGGTCGTCGCGATGTCGGCCGAGGCCACGGCGGCGACCGCGGCAGCGCGATCGGCAGCGCTGTCGATCGCCGTGAAGCCCGTCACGACGTGCTGGCGGCCGCCCGGCCCGATCTCGATGACGCGGTACTCGTCGGCATCCTGGATCGCGGCGATGAGCGGGGCGTTCACGTCGACGAAGACGAGGTCGTGACCGGCCTCGTGCAGCAGCAGCCCGATAAACCCGCGGCCGATGTTGCCGGCGCCGAAGTGGACGGCGGTCATGCCGCGTCGTTGACGTCGCCCAGGAGGTCGAGCACCTCCTGCGGCGACTCGGCCGCGAGCAGCTGCTCGACGGCCGAGTCGTCGCTGAAGACCAACGCGAGCGAGGAGAGCACGGCCATGTGGCCGCCGTCTTTACCCGCGATGGCGGCCACGACGCGGACGGGGTTGCCGTCCCAGTCGATGGGCTCGTCGTACCGCACGACCGTCATGGCCGAGGCGAGGATCGCCTCTTTCGCCTCGTTGGTGCCGTGCGGGATGGCGAGGCCGTTGCCCATGAAGGTCGAGACCAGGGATTCGCGCTCCCGCATCGCCGCCTCGTAGTCGGGCGTCACGGCACCGGCGGCCACGAGCAGGCGAGCGGATTCGGCGATCGCCTCCTCACGGGTGCGCGCGGTGCCGTTCAGCACGATGCGATCGGTGGTCAATACGGTGGTGGTCACGCGAATCCCTGGCCTTTCCCTGGTCTGCCCTCGGCTCAGCTCTGCTGGGCCTTGATGTGCTGCACGACCAAGTCGTACTGCGGGCTGTTCATGAAGTTCTCGACCGACACGTGCTCGGCGTTCGGCGCCTGGCTCTGCGCCCGTGCCGTCAGGTCTTGGTGCGTGATGACCAGGTCTGCCGTCTCGTCGAGGTTCGCGATGGCCGTGTTGGTGACGGTAACACCGTCGACGCCGGCGTCCTTCAGCTTCTTGCGCAGCACGGTGGCTCCCATGGCGCTCGAGCCCATTCCGGCGTCGCACGCGAAGACCACGGTCGAGATCTTCGTGGCCGTCGCCGTCGTGCCGAGCAGGTCGCCCACGCGGCTCTCGCCGCCCTTGAGGTCGGCGTTCTTCGAGACCGCCGAGCTGAACCCGTCGGCACCCGACTCGAGGGCCTCGAGGTCGCGCTTGCGGCCGGCCCGCAGGATGAGCGCGGCGACGAGGAACGTGACGCCCGCCGAGAGGATGACCGAGAGGATCACGCCGAGGTAGCTGTCGCTCGCCGTCTGCAGCAGGATCGCAAAGATCGAGCCGGGCGAGGCGGGAGCCCGCAGGCCCGAGTCGAAGATCAGGTTCGTCGTGATGCCCGTCATGCCGCCGGCGATCATGGCGACAATGAGCAGCGGCTTCATCAGCACGTACGGGAAGTAGATCTCGTGGATGCCGCCGAGGAACTGGATGATGATGGCACCCGGGGCGGTCGCGCGCGCGATGCCGACCCCGAAGAAGGCGAAGGCGGCGAGCAGGCCGAGACCGGGGCCGGGGTTGGCCTCGAGCAGGAAGAGGATCGACTTGCCCTGCTCCGCGGCCTCCTGGATGCCCAGCGGGGTCAGCACGCCCTGGTTGATGGCGTTGTTGAGGAAGAGCACCTTGCCAGGCTCGATCACGAGGCTCGCGAGGGGCAGCAGGCCGGTCTCGGTGAGGAACTTCGCGCCCGCGCCGAGTGCATCGCTGACGACCGTGAACACCGGCGAGAGGCCGAAGAACGCGGCGATCGCGAGACCGAAGCCGAGGATGCCGGCCGAGAAGTTGTCGACGAGCATCTCGAAGCCGGCGCGGATCTTGCCGGCCCAG
This sequence comes from Actinomycetales bacterium Ga0077552, assembly GCA_001464255.1. Classification (GTDB taxonomy): domain Bacteria; phylum Actinomycetota; class Actinomycetes; order Actinomycetales; family Microbacteriaceae; genus Microcella. Next base: position 7,806 of record LNFD01000283.1, read on the forward strand.
AGGGCGTCGACCTTCTTCATGAGCCAGGCCGCGAGCGGGCCGACGACCATGGCGCCGAGGAACATCGGCACGGTCGTGCCGACGATGACGCCCATCGTCGCGATCGAGGCGACGACGCCACCGCGCGTGCCGTAGACCATGCGGCCACCGGTGTTCGCGATGAGCAGCGGCAGCAAGTAGACGATCATCGGGCCGACGAGGGTCTCGAGGGTCGCGTTCGGGGTCCAGCCGGTGGGGATGAAGAAGGCGGTGATGAAGCCCCAGGCGATGAACGCCGCGATGTTGGGCATGATCATCCCGCTGAGGAAGGTTCCGAATCGCTGGACCCGGACCCTTGCGCTCGTGCGAGGTGCTGACGTCGTCGTCATGGGTGTCGCTCCTTGTGTGTGAGGGGTGGTGCGGTGGTTATGGGTGGGTGGATGCGTCGAGCACCGCCCGGCGGGCGGTCTCGGCGCTCTCGGCCGACACGGCGAGTGCGGCGAGTCTGCGGGCGTCGTCGAGCGAGTGCAGGGCCAGTTCGGCCCGCACGTCGGCGATCGCGGAGGAGGACATCGAGAGGCTCGTGGCGGGTCGGCCGCGGCCTCGCCGCAGATGCCCACGGGCACGTCGTGCGCAGCGCCCGCGGCACCGACCGTCTCGATGAGGCGCAGCACCGCGGGGTGCCACGGGTTCTGGAACGCCGCGACCGTGCCGAGCAGTCGGTCGGCGGCGAACACGTACTGCGTCAGGTCGTTCGTGCCGATGCTCATGAAGTCGGCGCTGCGGGCGACGTGGTCGGCCATGATCGCGCACGACGGCACCTCGACCATGACGCCCGCGACAGCGATGCCGAGCTCGTGCGCGAGGTCGCGGAAGTACAGCGCCTCGGCGGCGGTCGACACCATGGGGGCCATGACCTGGACCAGGGCATCCGTGTCGGCGGCCGCCTGCGCGAGCGCCGTGAGCTGATCGCGCAGCACGCTCTCGTGAGCGGCGAGCGCGCGCAGGCCGCGGCGGCCGAGCGCGGGGTTCTCCTCCCCCGCATCGGTGAGGAACGCGAGCGGCTTGTCGGCGCCCGCGTCGAGCACGCGCACGACGACCTTCTTGCCGGGGAACTGCGCGAAGACCTCGCGGTAGGTCGCCGCCTGGCTCTCGACGCTCGGCGCGGTCTCGGCGCCGAGGAAGAGCACCTCGGTGCGGAAGAGCCCGACACCCTCGGCGCCCCGCGCCACGGCCTCGCGCGCGGAGTCGACCGAGCCGATGTTGGCGAGCAGCGGCACGGCACGGCCGTCGGCGAGGCGCCCCGGGCCCGAGCTCTGAGCGCGGATGGCCTCGAGCGTTGCCGTGCGCTGCAGCGCGAGATCGACGCGATGCTGCGGCGGGTCGACCTCGATCTCGCCGTTCTCGGCGTCGACGAGCACGAGGTCGCCGTCGCGCAGGCCCGCGGCCTCGGCGGCGCCGACGACGGCGGTGATGCCCTTCTCGCGCGCGAGGATCGCCGTGTGCGAGGTCGGCCCGCCGTCGGTCGTGATGAGCGCGAGCACGAGGTCGAGGTCGAGCGTCGCCGTGTCGGCGGGGGCGAGGTCGCGCGCGACGAGCACGAAGGGCGTCGCCGATTGCGGGAGGCCCGGGGCCGGGCGGCCCTGCAGGTGCGCGATCGCGCGGCGCGCCACGTCGTCGAGGTCGCCGGCGCGCTCGCCGAGGTAGCCCCCCATGCCGACGAGCATGTCGCGGAAGGTCGCCATGGCCGCGTGCACGGCGAACTCGGCCGTCGCTCCGTCCTCCGTGCGGTGCCGCACATCGGCGGCGAGGGCGGGGTCCTCCGCCATCATCGCGAGAGCATCCAGCACCTCGGCGGCCGTGCCGCCGGCCTTCTCGCCGCGCTCGCGTAGCTGGGCCGCCGTCGCGGCGAGCGAGGCGGTCGCACGGGCGAGCTCCTCACCCGGCGCGCGCTCGCTCGGCACGTCGACCGGGTCGGCGACGGGTTCGGGCATGCGCAGCACGGGACCCACCGTGGTGGCCCGGCCGATGCCGACGCCGCGGATGATGCCGCCGCGGGTCTCGAGACCGCTGCTCACGCGTCGTGGTCTTTCTCGAGGAACCCGGCGAGCGACTCGAGCACGGCGTCGGCCCCCTCGCCCGTGACGCGCAGCGTCACCTCGTCGCCGTGCTCGATGCCGAGGGAGACCACGCCGAGGATGCTCGCGGCGTTGATCGTGCGCTCACCCTTCTGCAGCTCGACGGCGAGGCCCGAGTCGGTGACGGCCTTGACGAAGAGTGCGGCGGGGCGGGCGTGCAGGCCGTGCGCCGAGGCGACGGCGAGAGTGCGTTCAGCCATGAAGGTGTCCTTCCGAGACGGAGCGAGCGGAGTCGAGCGCGTGCAGCAGGGCGACGCCCTGCTCGGCGGTGGCAGCGGGGTCGCCGGCGGGCAGCAGGGCGGCGGGCACGCCGCTGAGAGCAAGGGCGCTCTGCAGCGCCTCGAAGCGGTCGGCGAGATGGTGGCCGACGAGCACGATCGCGAGGTCGTCGATGCGGATCGGCAGCTGGTCCTCCGCGAGTGGCTCCACAGCCCAGTCGAGGCCGCGCTCGATCGCGAGCGTGCGCACGGCCCGCGCGAGGAAGGTGCTCGAGACTCCGGCCCCGCAGACGATCGCGGCAGTGCGCGTCATGATCGCCTCCTTGCGGTCGGGGTTCCGGTGCTGTGCTCACCCCACTCTCGGCGAACCGCGCCGCGCGCTCCACCAGACTTCCTTCCCCGGGGGCGGAAGCGCCGTTGCCGACCCCCTCGTCTACAGTGACTCTCGACATGGCCGACAAATACGAGCGGATGCTGGAACTGCTGTTCCAGACGGACGACTGGGTCACGGCGACCGAGCTGGCCGAGCACCTGGGCGTGACGACGCGCTCGGTGCGCAGCTACGTCGCGGCCGCGAAGTCGGCCGCGCATCCCCGTGCCATCGTCACTGCATCGACCGCCGGCTACCGGCTCAACCGCGAGCAGTACGCCGAGTTCCTCGCCGACAGCCGCGAGCGGGGCTCGGCGGCCGAGACGCCGCAGGACCGCGTGCACCACCTCATCCGCCGGCTCACCGAATCGCAGCTCGGCATCGACGTGCACGGCCTCGCCGACAGCCTCTATGTGAGCGAGTCGACGATCGAGGCCGACCTGCGCAAGGCGAAAGCGCTCATCGACGAGGCGGGCGGCACGCTCGAGCGCCGCGGCAGCACCGTGCGCCTCACCGGCAGCGAGGGCGCGCGCCGGCGCCTGCTGAGCGCGCTCGTGCAGAGCGAGAGCACGCAGGGCATGCTCGACCTCGAGCAGATCGAGACCGAGTTCGCCCTGGCGGGGCTCGGCGCCTTCAAGACCGAGCTCATCGAGGCCCTCGACGCCGCGGGCTTCTTCATCAACGAGTACGGCATCGACGCCGTCATTCTGCACGTGGCCATCGCGGTCGACCGCGCGCGCCGCGACCAGCACCTGCCCGACGCCGAGGCGACGACGGTGCCCGAGCGCCACCGGCCGATCGTCGAGATCCTCGACCGGCTGACGCGCGAGCAGTTCGCCGTCGAGCTCACCCTCGCCGACACCGACTACCTCGCGCGGCTGCTCATCACGCGCGTCATCGCTCCCGGCAACGGGCCGACCGGTGAGACGGTCGTCGACGGCGACGACGTGGCGACCGTGCGCCGCATCGTCGAGCTCGTGCTGCAGGAGTACGTCGTCGACTTCCGTGACGAGGCCTTCATCACGCGCCTCGCGATCCACCTCGGCAACCTCGTGGCCCGCGCGCGCGAGAACGCCCACACACGCAACCCGCTCACGCGCTCGATCAAGAGCTCGTACCCGCTCATCTTCGACATCGCCGTCTACATCGCCTCGATCGTGCAGAAAGAGCGCGGCATCACGGTCGACGACGACGAGATCTCGTACATCGCGCTGCACCTCGGCTCGCACCTCGAGCGGGTGTCGCGGCGCGAGGAGCGGGTGTCGTGCACGATCGTGTGCCCGAGCTACTACGACCTGCACGCCATCCTGCGCACGCGCGTCGAGCGCGAGCTCGGGGGCGAGGTGAGCGTCGAGTTCGTCGTCACGCGCACCGACGTCGACCCGCGCGAGCTCACGAGCGACCTCGTCATCTCGACGATCCCGACCGTCGCCCTGCGCGACGGCGTCGTCGTCGTGCAGCCCTTCCTCACCGACGACGACATCGACGCCATCCGCGCCGCGGTCTCGCGCGTACGCCGTCAGCGCCGCCGCGCGCGCATCACCGACGAGCTGCTCGAGTACTTCGACCCCGCGCTGTTCTTCACCCCTCCGCCGGGCGACGACCCCGAGTCGATCATCCGCGGGCTCGGCGCCGCGCTCGTCGACGCCGGTGTGGTCGACGACGCCTACGTCGTCGCCGCCCTCGAGCGCGAGCGCATGTCGTCGACGGCCTTCACCGAGACCCTCGCGGTGCCCCACGCCATGGGCCTCACGGCCGAGCGAACGGCCATCGCCATCGCGCTCTCGCCCACGCCGATCGTCTGGGGGGATGCCCGCGTCTCGGTCATCGCCTTCATCGCGTTCAGCGCCGAGGGCCGGGCACGGTTCCAGCCGCTCTTCGACCAGTTCGTCGACGTCTTCGCGGCTCGCCGCGACGTGGCCGAGCTCGTGCGCGACGCCACCGACTTCGAGGCCTTCATCGCGCGGCTCGCGCAGCTGCTCGAACGCGGCTGAGGCTCTGGCAGCCCTCGATCAGGGCCAGGATGCCGACAGGCCGACATCCCCGGCGGCAGAGTCATCGGGCTGCGGGTCACCGCCGACGAGGCGGCGGGTGAGCGACTCGCGATCATGCTCCAGTTCTTCTGACACCGCCAGCAGATCCGCGTCATCGACAGCTCTGTCGGCGATCGCGGCGCGCAGCAAAGCGCGGCGCACGAGTTCTTTCGCGAACGAGCCGGTCACTCCCTCCGCCTGATCGGCGACCGTCTGGACCGCTGACGCGCTGAACGGTGCGCGCTCGGCGTAGAGAGCGAAGAGGCGGCGCCGCGCATCCCGGTCAGGGCGAGGGATCTCGACGGCGAGGTCTACGCGGCCGGGCCGCTCGACGAGCGCTCGCTCGAGCAGCTCGACGCGGTTGGTCGTCAGTACGAACGCCACATCGGCGTCGCCCTCGAACCCGTCGAGGGCGTCAAGTACGGCGAACAGCAGCGGTTGTGGGCCGCCGTACATTTCTCGATCGCCCGCGATGAGGTCGACATCTTCGAGCACCACCATGCTTGGTTGCATCGCGCGGGCGAGCTGCGTGGCCTCGGAAATGAAGCGAATTGCCTGACCGGTGAGCACGATCGTGGTGATGCCGGTCGCCTCACTGATGAGGTGGCTGACGGTGAGGGTCTTGCCGGTTCCGGGAGGTCCGTAGAGGAGCACGCCGCGCTTGAGATGGCCTCCGCCCTCACGGATGCGGAGCGCGTGCTCGCGTATGCCGATGGCGTGCGCCCGCACGCGATCGAGCGCACCCGGCGGCAGCACGATTGACTCGGCCGGCACCACCGGCCGGGCCAGGAAGGTGAGCGTGCCGTTTCCGTAGTCGAAAGTGCTCGCAGAGAAGCTAATGACTTGGCCCCGCAGCACGCTGTGCTCGTTCATCGCAGAACGCAGTCGGTCGATCAGGGTCGAGCTCGTCGACTGCTCCGAGGCGAGCACCTCGACGCTCGCCTGTACGCGCCCGTGTTGAGGGTCGGCCGACCGCTGCAGCACCGCGACCGGTGCGCCGTCAATGCTGAGCAGACGAACACCGAACGCGACGACGTTGCGTTGCTCGCCCGGGCCAACGTCGACGCTTACGTAGTCGACGGGAGCTTCGGCGAACGCGGTCGCGTCGTTGACGAGCAAGTCGGGCAGACCAACGAAGCGCTTCTGCTGACCACCGCTCACGCCGATGAGGACTCCCTCGCCAGCTCCGATCGCGGCGAACCCTGCGTCGAGGTCAGCCATGCGATGCGATGCGAACGACTCTTCGACCATCGCAAGCGTGCGCGCGTCGACTCCGAGGTGTTCACTGATGCGATCGCCGAGGGGCGTGCGCACCGAACCGGATGCGGGCGCCCGATTCACGACACCCGTCAGAAAGCGGCGAAAGAGGTCGGCGAACTCTGCATCAGACGCTGTGTCACGGGAGGATTCCTCGATCATGCGCCCACTCTACGGTTCTACGCGCGAAGGCTACTCGTAGACCTTCACGACGAACCAGCGCGCCGGGTCGCCCTCGTCGCGCACGTCGAGCACGCAGCTGCGGCCGTCGTCGGCCGTGGCCTGGAAGCGCCAGCCGACGCAGGTGCGGGGCGCGACGGCGAGGGCCTGAGCATCCACATCGAGGCGGCGCCACCACGAGACGGGCTCGGTGATGACGGTCGGGCGATCGGTGACGCGCCAACGGCCCCCGGCCCAGACGAGCCGCATGGGGCGGCCATCGGGGTCAGCCCACACGATCGCCACGGGGTCTGCGTTCACCGAGTCGACACCCGGGGACGGATCATGGGGCGGGGCGGGGCGGGGAGGGACGGAGCACGGTTGTGATGAGCACGGGCCGGCACGGCTGTCTCGCATTCAGGGGTCGCGCGCGCTCCGGCCCGGCGCTGGTCTGACGGGAATCACTCGAACATACGTTCGATCGCCGACACTACGCCGCCCGGCCGCGACACGCCAAGCAAGCGGCCTCCACGAGTCGGCGGATACTCTCGAGGCATGCCGTTGACAGGGGAATACGCACCGAGCACGTCCGCCTGGGCCCGCGAGCAGGCCGAGCTCTACGAGCGCACGAACGGCGCCGAGGGCAACGACCTGCGCGGGCGGCCCATCATCGTGCTCACGACGCTGGGGGCGAAGACGGGGATGCTGCGCAAGACGGCCCTCATGCGCGTCGAGCATGACGGCGCCTACGCCGTGGTTGCCTCGAAGGGCGGCGCCCCCGAGAACCCCGTGTGGCACCACAACCTGATGGCGCACCCGCTGTGCGAGCTGCACGACATGGCGTCGAAGCACGACTACCGGGCCCGGCTGCTCGAGGGCGAGGAGCGCGCGCAATGGTGGGATCGCGCGTGCGCGGTCTGGCCCGACTACGCGAACTACCAGCTGAAGACCGAGCGGGTCATCCCGCTGTGGGTGCTCGAGAGGGCGTAGTGCTCGAGCGGGTCGAGTCGGCCTAGCCCGCTCGCCGCTGCAGCAGGTCTTCTGCGGCGACCCAGGCGAGCATCGCGCACTTGACGCGTGCGACGTACTTCGAGACGCCGCTGAGCGCGGCCGCATCGCCGAAGCGCTCCTCGTCGAGCGGCGTCGCGCCGCGCGAGCGCAGAGCATCGCGAAACTCCTCGATGAGCGCGGTGAGCTCCTCCGGGGTCCAGGGCGATCCCTCCTCGACCGACTCCTCGGCGAGGGTCGCGAGCAGCGACGCGCTCGCCTGCGAGATCGAGCATCCGGAGCCCTCCCAGGCGACTGACTCGACGCGCTCGCCCGTGGCATCCCACCGCAGCGCGAGCGTGATCTCGTCGCCGCACACGGGGTTGCGCTGGTGGCTCGTCTCCTCGCCCTCGGCGAGACCGACCCCGTGCGGGTGCTTGGAGTGGTCGATGATGATCTGCTGGTACAGCTGCTCGAGGCCGCTCACGCTCTGTCCCCTCCACTGAATCCGAAGAACGGGCGGATGCTCGCTACCGCCTCGAGCGCCCGATCGACCTCGTCGGCCGTCGAGTGCACGCCGAGGCTCAGCCGCAGGCTCGCGGTCGCGCCGAGGCGGCGGTGCAGCGGTTGGGCGCAGTGGTGGCCGACGCGCGCGGCGATGCCGGCCTCGTCGAGCACCTGACCGGCGTCGTGGGCGTGCACGTCGTCGACGACGATGCTCGCGAGTCCGACGCGGTTCGTGACGAGTGTGCCGCCGAGCACCCGCAGGTTCGGGATGCGCGCGAGGCCCGCGAGCATCCGCTCGGTGAGGGCGTGCTCGGTCGCGGCGATGCGCTCGAGGCCGATCCCGGTGACGAAGCGCACGGCCTCGGCGAGCCCGATGGCCTGCGCGATGCGCGGGGTGCCGGGCTCGAAGCGCTGCGGCGCGGGCAGGTACTCGGCGCGCTCCATCGTGACGGTCGTGATCATCGAGCCGCCGTAGAGGAACGGCGGCAGGGCATCGAGCAGGGCGGCGCGGCCGTAGAGCACGCCGATGCCCGTGGGGCCGTAGAGCTTGTGGCCGCTGAACACGGCGACGTCGACGTCGAGCTCGCGCGGACGCAGGGCGAGGTGCGGCGCCGACTGGCAGGCGTCGAGCACGACGAGCGCGCCGACGGCCCGGGCGAGCGGCACGAGCTGCTCGAGCGGCGTGATCGCGCCCGTGACGTTGGAGACGTGCGTCAGGGCGAGCACGCGCGTGCGCTCGCCGATGATCGTGCGCGCCGCCTCGAGATCGAGCGCGCCGTCGTCGAGGACCGGGATGTACCGCAGGGTCGCGCCCGTGCGGGCCGCGAGCTCTTGCCACGGGATGAGGTTGGCGTGGTGCTCGAGCTCGGTCACGACGATCTCGTCGCCCGGCGCGAGCGCGTGGGGGGCGGCCGCCGCGCTCGCTCCGGCTCCGCGGCCGATGCTCGCGGATCCCAGGGCGTAGGCGACGAGGTTGAGCGCCTCGGTCGCGTGGCTCGTGAAGACGACCTCGTTCTCGTCGACGGCGAGGAAGGCGGCGATCGTGCGCCGGGCATCCTCGTACAGCTCGGTCGCCTCGCCCGCGAGCGTGTGGGCTCCACGATGCACGGCCGCGTTCGACTCGCGGTAGAACGCGCTCTCGGCCTCGATGACGCGCAGCGGCTTCTGTGCCGTCGCGGCCGAGTCGAGGTAGGCCAGCGGATGCCCGTTCACCTCCCGCGCGAGGATCGGGAACTGCGCGCGCACGCCCTCGAGCTCAGCGGGGGTCAGGGGCGCGGCGGTCACCCCTCCAGGGTATTGCGTCAGCATCGCCCTCGGCTGTGCGTGCCCGAGCCGCCCAGCCCGCTCGCTGGTCCCTGGCCCCGCGACCTCTCGGCCCCGCCATGCGCCGCCGGGCCCCGGCCATGCACCCTCTCGGCCCCGCTGGCTCCCGGCCCCGCTGGGTCCCGGCCCCGCGACGTCTCTGCACCTCTGCCCCTCCCCCAATCCCCTTCCAGAAATGCGGAAGTTGGTGACACGGCTTCGTGAAGTTCCGCATTTCTGGAAAGCATGGAGGGAGAGGCGCCGGAGGAGTCCGCTCGGGTGCGCGTGCCGGGTGCCGGGTGCAGGAGCGGGGTCGGGGTCGGGGTCGGGGTCGAGGTCGAGGTCGAGGTCGGGGTCGAGGTCGAGGTCGGGGCGGGCAGGCGGGGTTCAGCCTCCGAGCTCGACCTCGTAGACGGGGATCAGCACGATCGTCACGGCTGCCGGATCGACCCCCCGCTCGGCGAGCGCCGCCTCGAGCACCTCGGTGTCGGGCACGGGCAAGGGGCCCTCGAGATGGATCGTGAGCTCGACCGTGCTGTAGTCGATCGACTGCACCCGCCAGCCGGCATCGGCGCTCCACGCCTCGACCTCCTCGACCACGACGCGCTCGATGATCGACTTGGCGCCGATCTCGATGCTCGTGAGGGAGAGCGGGATGCCGATGATGATGAGCATCGAGATGAGCAGCACGACGGGCTTGCGCAGGCTCGCCGCCCGGGATCCGCCGGCGGCCGCCGCCTCGGCCCCGACCGCGGCGAGCTTATTGACGCCGTAGAACGACATGACGACGATGCCCGTCGCGATGATCGCCACGACGTTGGTGACGAACAGCAGCAGCGCGCCGAAGGCCTCTCCGACCGCGCCCGACTCGAGCGTGAGCCCGACGACCGTGAGCGGCGGCACGAGCGAGATCGCGATCGCGACGCCGGGCAGGGTGTCGGAGATGTCGCGGCGCACGAGGGCGACCGACCCGACCACTCCGGTACCGAGCGCCGCGAGCAGGTCGATGAGCCGCGGGCTCACGCGCCCCGCGACCTGCGTGTTCGTCGCCGCGACGACGTCGCCCGCCACCGTCAGCCCGATGGCGTACCCGATCGCCACGGCGACCGCGGCGCCCGCCACGACGAGCAGCAGCGAGCGGATGAGGTTCGCGCGATCGCCGAGCACCGTCGCGAGCATCGTGCCCTGGATGGGACCGAGCAGGGGGGCGACGATCATCGCGCCGATGACGGCGGCCGTCGAATCGGCCACGACACCCGCCGAGGCGATGATCGATGACAGCACCAGCAGCATCCAGAACCGCGAGTAGCGGGCGGGGGCATCGGGGCCGTCGAAGAAGACCGACGCGCGCATGTCGACGGGGGTGGCGAATCGCGACTCCATGGCGCGAATCTAGCCCCCGCGCGGCCCGGCGACCATCCCTATAGTGAGAGCATGATCCGCCACATCGTGCTGTTCCGCCTCGCCGCCGACGACGACGCCCAGCGCCGCGACGACGCCCACGGTATCGCCGAGCGGCTCGAAGCGCTCGAGACGCAGATTGCGGGCATCCAGAGCATTCGCGTCGACCGCGACCTCGGCCTCGTCGACGGGCACTGGGATGTCGCGCTCGTCTCGGAGCACGACGACAACGCGGCCCTCGAGGCCTACCAGGCGCACCCCGCCCATCAGGAGGCGGCCGCCTGGGTCGGCACCGTCGTCAGCGATCGCGCGACGGTCGACTACGCGCTGTAGCGCCGCTGAGTCTTTTCAGAGCGGCTCAGCCGCGCTGCGCGATCGGCACGACCTGCGCGCCGGGAAGGCTGGCGAGGTATTCGCCCGTCACCAGCAGCTTCGCCCCCCGGATGCCCGCACCCACGATGAGCGGCCCGCTCGCCGCGACGGCCTCATCGACGAGGATCGCCCACTCGGGCGGCAGGCCGAGCGGAGTCACCCCGCCGTACTGCATGCCGGTTTCCTCGATCACGGCATCGAGCGGCGCGAACGATGCCCGGCGTGCGTCGAGCATCCGGCGCACCGCCCCGTTCACATCGATGCGATCAGTGCCCAGAATCATGCACGCGACGAGCGTGCGGGTCTCGCCGCTCTTCGCCTCGACGACGACGCAGTTGGCGCCCTGCGCGGGGTCGACCGCGTAGTGCGCGCAGAACGCGGCCGTGTCGGCGAGCTCGGCGTCGATCGCCCCGACGAGCACCCGATCGTCGGGGTGCGCGGCGAGGAAGTCGCGCACGGGCGCAGCGAGCAGCTCAGGATGCTCGGCCGCGGGCGCGAGCTCGAGGGTGCCGAAAGTGGTCATGGCTCCAGTCTCGCCGACGGTCGGCTCAGCAGCAGTCGTCGGGCGCTGTACCGCCCTGCTCGCCCCGCGCCTCCATGAGCTCACCGATCGGGGTGGCGCAGGTGTCGCCGTTCCACGCTTCGATACCCTCGCGCACCGCGAAGGCACCGATGACGAGCGCAGCGACCGCATCGGCCGAGCCCCAACCGAGCAGGGCGTTCGCGGCGAGACCGAGCAGTACCGCCCCTGAGAGCAGGGAGCAGATAAGCGTCTGCTTCGAGTCGGCGACAACGGTCGCTGAACCGAGGGCGCGCCCTGTGCGGCGCTGGATGATCGAGACGACGGGCATGACGATGATGCTGATGCTCGCGAGCACGATGCCGACGGTGCTCGGCTGCGGTTCGGAGGCGCCGGTGAGCGAGAGCGTGGCGCTGATGATCGTGTAGGCGGCGAGGGCGAAGAAGGCGAACACGATGACGCGCAACGTCGGCCTCTCATAGCGCTCGGGGTCAGATCGCGAGAACTGCCAGGCGACCGCGACGGCGGAGAGCACTTCGACGCCCGAGTCAAGACCGAATGCGATGAGCGCGGCCGAACCAGACCCAGCGCCCGCGGCGAGCGCGATGATGCCTTCGATGACGTTGTACCCGATCGTGAACGCCACGAGCAGGCGAACGCGTCGGCGCAACCGTGCGGTGCGGTCGGCGAGCGTCGCCGTCACTGCGCCAGCGTACGGTCGAATCGCACCCGCATCAGACGATTCCCGCGCTGTCACACGCCGAGCGCAGCGAGACCGCCGTAGACGGCGTACGCGGGCCACACGATGGCCTGCAGCAGCCCCAGGATCACTCCCCCGAAACTGCCGTCGCTCTGGCTGATGAAGTAGATCGCCGCGCCGATATAGGCCAGAAGCCCGGCGAAGCCCCAGGTCGCACCCTGCTGAACACCCTTGCCTGCCATGTGATCCTCCTGAGTCGTCGGCAACAGGCTATGGGGTACTCGGCCGGGGCGCGAGAACTACCGGCGCACGACAGCCGAACACCAGCCCCGCACGGCAAGATCAACGCATGGCCTCTGCCAAGCCCAATCCCGACCTCGATGCCGTCGTCGCCGGCGCGGGGCCGAACGGGCTCGTCGCCGCCGTGCGGCTCGCCGAGGCGGGCCTGCGCGTGCTCGTGCTCGAGGCGGCCGACCACCCCGGCGGCGGGCTGCGCAGCGCCGAAGTGACGCTGCCGGGCTTCGTGCACGACCTCGGCGCGACCGTGCACGCGCTCGGGCTCGCCTCGCCGGCGATGCGGGCGCTCGACCTGCAGGCCGAGGGGCTTGAGCTCGTGCATCCGCCCACCCCCCTCGGCCACGCGATCGACGCGGGCCGCTCGGCGCTGCTGCACCGCTCGATCGACGCGACGGCCGAGGGTCTCGGCCGCGACGGGCGCGCCTGGCGCGGGATGCTCGCGCGCCTTTCCGCGAACTGGCCGGGCCTCGCCGCCTCGGTGCTTGACCCCACCCGGCTGCCGCCGCACGATCTGGGCGCGCTGCTCGGCTTCGGCGTGCGGGGCCTTTGGCCGGCGTCGCTCGTCGGGCGCGCTGTCTTCCGCGACGAGCCGGCGCGCGCGCTGTTCGCGGGTCTCGCGGCGCACGCGGCCGTGCCGCTCGGGCAGCCGCTCACGACGGGCATCGGCCTCATGCTCGGCGGCCTCGCGCACGGGGTCGGCTGGCCCGTCGCCCGCGGCGGTTCGCAGTCGGTCGCCGACGCGCTCGTCGCCCGCCTGCGCTCGCTCGGCGGCGAGGTGCGCACGGGCCACCGCGTCACCGCGCTCGCCGAACTGCCGAGCGCGCGCGTCGTCGTGCTCGACCTCACGCCGCGCCAGGTGCTCGCGATCGCGGGCGACGCCCTGCCCGCGCGCTACGCCCGCCGGCTCGAACGCTGGCGCTACGGCGCCGGGGTGTTCGCGGCGCACTGGGCGCTCGACGGTCCCGTTCCCTGGGCAGACCCCGCGCTCGCCGGTGCCGGAACAGTGCACATCGGCACCGCCGAGCAGGTCGCCCGCACCGAGCGCGAGGCCGCGCGCGGCCGGCACGTCGACGACCCGTGGGTGCTCGCCGTGCAGGCGACGGTCGCCGACCCCACGCGCGCGCCCGCGGGCAAGCACACGCTGTGGGCCTACTGCCGGGTTCCGAACGGCAGCACCGTGGATGCCTTGCCCGCCCTCGAGGCGCAGCTCGAGCGCGTCGCGCCGGGGTTCCGCGAGCGCGTGCTCGGGCGGCACGTCATGGGCCCGGCCGCCCTCGAAGGGTGGAACGCGAACCTCGTCGGCGGCGACATCGGCGGCGGCGCGACCGACCTGCGGCAGCTCGCGGCCCGGCCCTCGCTCTCGCTCACGCCCTGGGCCACGCCCGTGCCGGGGCTCTACCTGTGCTCGTCGTCGACGCTGCCGGGCGGCGGCGTGCACGGCATGGGCGGCTGGAACGCCGCGGGCGTGGCACTCGCGCGGCTGACCTAGGGCGTGTCTCCTAACCTTTTGGTTTGATCGGCGGCAGGGTTGAGGGATGTCGCGCACTCGTCTTCTCTCTGATTCTTCTTGGTCTCGTTTGGAGCCGTTGATGCCGACGGCCTCGGCGAAGGGCGGTCGACCTTTTCAGGATCATCGGCGGGTGGTCGAGGCGATCATCTGGCGGTTCCGGACGGGCTCGCCGTGGCGTGACCTGCCGGCGGAGTTTGGTCCGTGGCAGACGGCGTGGAAGCGACACAGGCGCTATTCCGGCGACGGCACGTGGGACAAAATCCACGCCGAGCTGCTGAGCGAAGCGGACTCCGTGGGCAAGATCGACTGGTCGGTCAGTGTGGACTCGACGGTCAACCGGGCTCATCAGCACTCGACGAATCTCACCCGGGACACAGGGGGACCTGTCGAATTACAGGAATCTGCGCAGGGAGCCTGCTGATCATGGAATTGGCCGGTCACGTGGAGGTTTGAGCAGCAAGCTCCACCAGTTGGTCGACGGCCACGGGCTGCCGCTTGTGGTGCTCGTCGGGCCTGGACAGGCCGGCGATGCGCCGATGTTCCCGGTCTTGATGGCGCATCTCCACGTCGCCCGTCGCGGTCCGGGTCGACCGCGGTCCCGCCCCGATCGAGTGCGCGCCGACAAGGCCTATTCCTCGCGGGCGATCCGGCACCACCTGCGCAGCCGGGGCATCGTCGCCGTCATCCCGGAGCCCGCCGACCAGCGCGGCCACCGCAGCCGACGCGGTTCGCACGGCGGCCGACCGGTGAGCTATGACGTCATCGACTACCGCCACCGCAACGTCGTCGAACGCGGATTCAGTGACACCAAGCAGTGGCGCGGACTCGCCACCCGCTACGACAAACTCGCCCTCACCTACCGCGGTGGAGCCGTCCTGCGTGCCATCACACTCTGGCTGAAGCAGTTAGGAGACACGCCCTAG
>LNFD01000284.1 GCA_001464255.1 Actinomycetales bacterium Ga0077552
CTCGTCGACGCGGCCACGGCGTCCCTCGCCCTGCGCCGCGTCGGCCCGCACCGCGCGGTCAGCCGCTTCGAGACGGATGTCGTGCTCTGGACCCTCATCGACGCGCGCTACCCGGCCGCGGCCGACGAGGGCACGGTCACGCCCGAGCGCCCGGGTCGGCCGCGCACGCGTCCGGCGCCCGTCGTCGTCGACGACTCGGTCGCGGCGGCGGTCGCGCGCATCCGCAGCGGGTCGACCGTGGGCATCGACGGCGACGCGGCCTGGGTCGCCCGGCAGTGGGAGCTCGCGCTGCGGGGCAAGCTGTCGCTGCGCGCGACCGTGCGGCTGCCCGACGGCAGCGAGCGCTCGTTCGACCTCGAGCCCACGGGCATCGCCGCGGGGCGGGTGCGCGGGCGCGACAAGGCCGCCGACATCGAGCGCACGCTGCCGGTGTCGAGCATCACGGCGCTCGAGCCGCTCGAGTAGCCCGCGGCTCGGGGCTCTCAGCCGCGCCGCCTAGACTGGCCCGTTATGAATCCCGAGGGCCCCCTGATCGTTCAGAGCGACCGCACCGTGCTGCTCGAGGTGGCCAACAGCCAGGCCGATGAGGCCCGGCACGCCCTCGCCGTGTTCGCCGAGCTCGAGCGGGCGCCCGAGCACGTGCACACCTACCGCATCACGCGCCTCGGGCTCTGGAACGCGCGCGCCGCGGGCCACGAGGCCGACGAGATGCTCGCGGTGCTCGAGAAGTACGCGAAGTTCCCCGTGCCCCAGTCGGTGTCGATCGACATCGCCGAGACGGTGGGCCGCTACGGCCGCCTCATCATCGTGCGCAATGAGGAGGGCACCCTCGTGCTGCGGTCGACGGATGCCGCGGTGCTGACCGAGATCGCCGCGCCAACAAGAAGGTGGCCCCGCTTCTCACCCGGCGCATCGATCATTCGGCCTTCGAGCTCGCCCCGTGGGCGCGCGGCCAGATCAAGCAGGAGCTCGTCAAGATCGGCTGGCCCGCGGAGGACCTCGCCGGGTACACCCCCGGCACCCCGCATCAGATCGACCTCGACCTCGCCGAGTGGGGCCTGCGGCCCTACCAGCAGCAGGCGATCGACCAGTTCTTCGTCGGCGGCTCGGGCGTCGTCGTGCTCCCCTG
>LNFD01000285.1 GCA_001464255.1 Actinomycetales bacterium Ga0077552
GAGATCGTCGACGACGCCGTCGGCATGCTGCACGCGCTGCTCGACCGCGTGAGCGGCGATCTCACCAACCCGCTCTCGAGCGAGCCGGCCGCGGCCGCGCGCCTCGACGAGGTCGACGAGCTGCTCGAGCGCGGTGCCCCGCGCTCGCCCGGCTCGGCGTACTAGCGCGTCGCGGCGGCCACGAGCGCCTCGAAGAGCCGCAGGTCGTCGGGACTCTCCTCCGGGTGCCACTGAACGGCGACCCCGAAGGTCAGGGCGTCGATGTCGACCGCCTGGATGATGCCGTCATCACCGCGGGCGCTCACGGTGAGCCCCGGGGCGAGATGGTTGATGGCTCTTGACGGTGAGGCTCGGGCCGAGCATCCCGCCGATGCGCGTGCCCGGCTCGGTCAGCACCGGGTTGTCGGCGAAGGTCGCGTTGCCGTAGCTGTAGCGGGTCGAGCCGATCACGTCGGGCAGGTGCTGCACGAGCGTGCCGCCCAGGGCCACGGTGAGCACCTGCAGGCCGCGGCAGATGCCGAGCACGGGCAGGTCGCGCGCAATCGCGGCGTGCACGAGCGCGATCTCCCAGGCGTCGCGGTCGGGCCGCGGGGCGTCGTTCTCGGGATGCGCGCGCTCGCCGTACAACGCCGCATCCACGTCCTTCCCGCCCGTGAGGATGAGCCCGTCGATGCCATCGAGCACGCGCTCGACCGCATCAGCGTGCGGGGGCTGCGGGGGCAGGCCGAGCACGGCTCCCCCGGCGGCGATCACGCAGTCGGTGTAGACGCGCGGCAGCACGGCGGCGGGGCGGTCCCACAGGCCCATGACCGTCTGCTCCAGGTAGGTGGTCAGGCCGATGAGGGCGGTCACGCGGTGTCGCCCTCCGGCGGGCCGGCGAGGCGGCGGGCGATGATGCCGCGGGCGCGGCGCAGGGCCCGCACGAGCTCGGGCTGGCGCATGCCGAGGTCTTGGCTCACGTCGCTGTAGGTGCGGCGCTGCACGAGCACGCCGGTCGCGGCGGCCTGCAGGTCGTGCGGCAGGCGGGCGATGGCGGCCTCGAGCTCGGCCGGGGTGAGAGCCGCGACGACGCGCTCGAGGCGGGCATCCTCAGGATCGACCACATCGAGGTCGAAATCGTCGGCGCGCATGGTCTCTCCGTTTCGGGGGTGAGGCTCGGGAGCGGCCGGATCGGCGACCGCCCCCGAGCGTCGGTGAATCAGCTGGCGAAGTCCTTCACGAGCTGCTCGTTCTCCTTCTTGTTGATGAGCGCCGCCACGTAGCCGATCGCGAGGAAGAGGAACGGCAGCAGCACGAGGAACCAGCCCAGCGGGTTGAGCAGCCAGGCACTCTCGGGCAGCGAGGGGTCGACGCCGTCGGGCACCGTGCCGGCGAGCAGGTTGAAGCGCGACATCACGAGGTAGAGGCCGATCGCGAGAAGCACGATCGACACCGCCGGGGCGATGACCGTCTTCCAGAGGCTTCCGCCGCCCTCGCGACGGAAGTACACGATGACCGCGATCGAGACGAGGATCTCGACGACGATGACCGAGATGGCCGTGATCGAGCTCATCCAGAAGAACAGGTTGCCGATCGGGTCGAGGCCCGCCACCGCGAAGATGATCATGACCAGGGCGGCGAGCGCCGAGGTGATGACGACGCCGCCGACGGGAGCGCCGGCCGTGTTCGTGACGGCCGCGCGCGCCGGGAAGACCCCGCCGCGCCCGAGGGCGAAGAAGTAGCGCGCCGAGGCGTTCTGGAAGGCCAGGAGGCCCGCGAAGAGGCTCGTGACGACGAGCACCGTCATGATCGTGACGAGCCACGGGCCCACGTACTGCTCGGTGAGGCTGAACAGCACGCCTGCCGGGTTGGCGAGCACGTTGCCGTCGGCGTCCATCGAGCGCGTGACGACCTCGTCGATGATGCCGCCCGCACCCATGCCCGTGACCATCGCGAACGAGACGATCGCGAACAGGATGCTGATGGTCGAGATCGCGATGTACGTCGCCAGCGGCACGGTGCGCTTGGGGTCTTTCGACTCCTCGCCGTAGATGGCCGTGGCCTCGAAGCCGATGAAGCTCGCGAGGGCGAAGGCGAGGGCGATTCCCGCGCCGCCCGCGAAGCCGCCCGCGAAGATGTTCTCGGGGCTGAACGAGGCGCCGAGGTTCCAGCCCTCGGGGCCGCCGTTGGCGAGCATGGCCACGGCGGCGATGAGCAGCGAGAGGATCTCGAGCACGAGCAGCACACCGAGCACCTTGGCGCCGATGTCGACGCTTAGGAGCGAGAGGCCCGTGACGAGCGCCCAGGCGATGAACGCCCAGACGTACCACGGCAGGCTCACGCCGAGCTCGGCCATGGTGCCCTCGACGAGCCCGCCGAAGAAGCCGTAGATGGCGAGCTGGATCGTGACGTAGGTGAGGATCGACACGAACGCCGAGGCGACGCCGGCGTTGACGCCGAGGCCCTTGCCGACGTAGGCGAAGAAGGCGCCCGAGTTGGTGACGCGCTGGCTCATGGCGGCGTAGCCGACGCTGAACAGCAGCAGGGTCAGGCCGACGACGAGGTAGGCGCCGGGGGTACCGGCTCCGTTGCCGACGAGCATGGCCACGGGTACGGCGCCGGTGATGCCGACGAGCGGGGCGGATGCCGCCACGACGAAGAAGACGACGCCGATGACGCCGAGACGACCCTTGCGCAGGGTCGATTGGGGGGTGTCAGTCATGGATCCGGAACTCCTCATTGAGTTGGGGTGGATCGTTCGTGTCGAAACGACCTGGCGCCATAGTGGTGCACGCGCTCCCCTGCGTCAAGCAGAACCGCCCGTCTGCCCGTGCGGGTCGCGTCAGTGCCGGGGCGCCGGGCGGGCATCCGGAATTGCCTATCGTTAGTTCACGAATGATTCGGTAGCCTGACCCTCATGGCCTCGCTCAATGGATTCCTCGCCCCGAAGACCCCGAGCGGCGCGAGCGCGCTCGTGCCCGACATGCCCTGGTACTACTCGGGCACGCTGCTCACCGCCGAGTACCGCACCGACCCCGCCAACGTCGCCGCCCTGCTGCCCGAGGGCCTCGAGCTCGCCGATGACGACCCGGGCGCCGTCGCGCTCATCTGGGCCGACTGGCAGTCGTGCTCGACCGGCGGCGCCGAGCTGCTCGACCCCATGCGGTCGCAGTACCTCGAGACCTTCGCCGTCGTGCGCGTCAAGCACGAGGGCGTGACGTACACGCGCTGCGTCGCCATCTGGGTGACGAAAGACTTCGCGATCGGCCGCGGCTGGTTTCAGGGCTACCCGAAGAAGCTCGGCTCGATGGCCGTCACGCGCGTCTTCAGCGTCGGTAAGGCCTCGCCCCGCCTCGCGCCGGGGGCCCGCCTCGGCGCCTCGCTCGCGGCCTACGACCACCGCCTCGCCTCGCTCGTCGTGACGCTGCGCGAGCCCTCGGAGTCGAACGGCTTCGTCAACGGCCACCCCATGCTGCATTCGCGGTGGATGCCCTCCATCACCCCCGGCGCCGGCAACAGCCTCGACCAGCTCATCACCATGAGCACGACCGACGCCGAGATCGGCGAGACCTGGGTGGGCGACTTCGAGCTCGAGCTGCACGACTCCCCGTGGGACGAGCTCGCGTCGATTCTGCCCGTGCACGAGAAGATCGCGGCGTACTACCGCGAGGTCGGCGTGACGTTCAACGGCGGGTCGCTCATCGAAGACCGGTCGAACCCGTCCGTCTAAGCGTTGAGGGTGGCGCGAGCGGCTCGACTGCCCGCGCCCGCCAGCAGGAGACCGCCTCCGAGGAGCAGGGCCGCCACGAGCGCCAGCGCTCCGGTGTTGGAGCCCGTCACGGCGAGCTCGGGCGCGGCCGCGGCCGCCACCGTGATGCTCAGCTCGGTCGTGCTCGCGCCGCCCGCCGAGGTGGCGGAAACGGTGAAGAGGTAGGTGCCCGGCGCGGTGGGTGTGCCCGCGATCTCGCCCGTGTCGGGATCGAGCGCGAGGCCGGGCGGCAGCGTGCCCGATTCGATCGCGAAGGTGGCGTCGCCCGATGCCGAGACGATGAACGAGAACGGCGCCCCGGCAACGGCGCTCGGCGGCGCCGACTCGTCGATGACCGGGGTCAGCGAGATGACCGAGACGAAGGGCGGCTCGGGCGGCGGGCCGAACGGCAGCGAGAACGTGCCGCTGTGCGCCGAGTAGACGGATGCGCCGTCGGGCGATACCGCGAGGGTCACGGCGCCGCGGGTCGTCGCGATCGAGGGCAGCGTCGTGCGGGTCGCGACGTCGATGACCGAGATGAACGTGGCGTTGAGGTTCGCGACGTAGGCGCGCGCGCCATCCGCGCTGAACCGCACGGCGAAGGGCTGCGCTCCGACGGGGATCGCGGTGCTGAGCGTGCGCGTCGTGAGGTCGATGACCGAGATCGTGCTCGCCGAGTAGTTGGTGACGTAGGCCGTCGTGCCGTCGGGCGAGATGCTCACGCGGCCCGCATCCGGAACCCCGGTGATGGTCGCGACCACGGTGCGCGTCGCGACGTCGATGACCGAGACGCTGTTGCCGACGTAGTTGGCCGTCACGATCGTCGAGCCGTCGGCGGTCATCGCGATGCCCGTCGGGTACGAGCCGACGCCCGTGATGCTCGCGACGTTCGTGAGGGTATCGAGGTCGATGACGCTCACCGAGGGGGGCGACGACACCTGGTTCGACACATAGGCGAACTGCGAGTCGGGCGAGATGACGACGTCGAAGGCACCGGCACCGGCGGCGACGGTGCCGATGACCGTATTCGTCGCGAGGTTGACGACCGAGACGGTGTTCGACGCGGCGTTGGCCGTGACGAGCAGGGCGCCGTCGGGGCTGAGCGCGAGGCCCTGCGGCGAGCTGCCGACGGGGATCGTGGTCTCGATGGTTCCCGTCGCCGTGTCGATGACGGCGACGCCCGGCGAGGTCGAGACGTAGGCCGTCGCGCTGTCGGCACTGACGACCGCGTTGAGCGGGTCGGCCCCGGAGCCGAGCGTGATCGTCGAGACCACCGAATCGGCCATGGCCGACGACGCTCCCAGCAGGAGGGTCGCCCCGAGGATCGTGGTCATGGCGATACCGCCGGTCAGAACCCGCACGCGTGACGCCACAGTGACTCCCCCTCGATCGACTGATGTGAATCCGAGTCAATCAGAGCGGGGGGATGCTGGAGCCCCCCTCTTCGGGGAACGGGCCGCGCTCGAGAGATCCAAGAAGCTGTGTTTCTTGACTTCCTCGATCTACAGATCGAGGAAGTATTCCCGCACTTCCCACGCGGTGACGTCGCGCGTCGACGGGTCGGGCACGTCGGCGGTGTAGCGCTCGATCTCGTCGCGCTTCATGACCTCGAAGACGTTGACGAGGTCGCCGCCGAGCAGCTCGATGAGCGGCGCATCGGCGCGCAGAGCATCCAGCGCCTCGCCGAGGCTCATCGGCAGCACCGCCTGCGACTCGTCCTCGTAGCTGTAGCCGACGGCGGCCGGCGGGGCGGCGAGCTCGCGGCGGATGCCGTCGAGTCCGGCCGCGAGCAGCGCCGCGGTCATGAGGTAGGCGTTGGCGGCTCCGTCGCCGAGGCGCATCTCGAGGCGGGTTCCGCCGCCGCGTGCGGTTGTCGTAGCCCCAGTTGGCGCGGTACGGCGCGAGCGTGTCGGGGCCGAGTCGCTTGAAGGCGTTGATCGTGGGGTTGCAGAAGGCCGTGAGCGCCGCGGCGTGCTCGACGATGCCCGCGATCATGTGCTGGGCGAGCGGGCTGAGGCCGTCGCCCTCGTGCATGAGGTTCTCGCCCTGCGCGTCGACGAGCGACATGTGCAGGTGGAAGCCGCTGCCGCCCTCGTCGCTCCACGGCTTGCCGGCGAACGTGGCCGCCTGGCCGACGCGCGCGATGACGTCTTTCACGCCCGCCTTGAGCATGAAGGCTCGGTCGCAGGCGTCGAGGGCCTCGCCGTGCCAGATGTTGATCTCGTACTGGCTGGGGCTGAACTCGTGGTTGCCGGCGAAGACGCCGATGCGCAGCTGGTCGAGCATGCGCAGCAGGTGCAGGAAGGTGCCCTTGGGGTCCACCGTCGCGCCGCTCGTGTACACGCGGCCGGGCTGCGTGAGGGCGCGCGTGAAGCCGCCCTCCGGGTTGCGATCAGCGATGTAGAACTCGAGCTCGGGGCCGACGAGCGGCGTGAGGCCGAGCTTCGCGTACTCGCCTACGATGCGCTCGAGCAGCACGCGCGGCGAGAGCGGGCTCGGCGTGCCGTCGGGGTTGTTGGCGCCCGCGACGACGAAGGCCACGCCGGGCTCCCACGGCAGGGCGCGCCAGCTGCCCGGCACGATCTGGCTGATGAAGTCTTCGAGCCCGTTGCTGAGCACGTCGGCGCCGTCGAGCACGCCGCCCTGGGTCGTCGTCACCCACACGCCCTGACAGAACGCCGGCCCGCCGTGGCTGATCTTGTCGAGCTCGCTCACGAGCAGGTCTTTCGACCGCACGGTGCCGATGATGTCGGCGTAGATGACGCGCAGCACGTCGATCTTGGCCGAGAGCAGCTCGCTCTGCAGGGCGGACAGGCTGTGGCTCATGTGCGACTCCTTCGTGGCACTCGGGCGGTTCCGACGAAAATCGTTCGGACTCAAACGAGATAGTAGACTACCGACCGACTCGATGGGGAGGTCTGATGCGCGTTCTGTTCATCCAGCACGATCACGTGAGCCCGCTGGGCCCGGTCGGCGAGCGCTTCGCGCACCACGGCTTCGAGGTCGGCACGCATCTCGTCGTGCCCGAGGCGGACTTCGCGGCGCCGAACATCGCCACCGACTTCCCCTCGTTCGCCGACTACGACGTGCTGGTGCCGCTCGGCGCCCCCTGGGGCGCGTGGGACGACGCCTGCATCGGCCGCTGGCTCCTCCCCGAGATCGCGTGGCTGCGCGACGCCGTCGAATCCGGGATGCCCGTGCTGGGCATCTGCTTCGGCGGCCAGCTGCTCGCCCGCGCCCTGGGCGGCTCGGTGGCGCCCGCCCCCCGGGGTGAGATCGGCTGGACCTCGGTGTGGAGCGACCGCCCGACCCTCGTCGGCGAAGGGCCCTGGTTCCAGTTCCACTACGACCGGTGGGTCGTGCCGCCCGGCGCCACCGAGATCGCGCGCACGCCCGCGGCCTCGCAGGCCTTCGTGGTGGGGCGGTCGCTCGCCGTGCAGTTCCACCCCGAGCTCGATGCCGCGGGGCTTCAGGGGTGGCTCGACTGGGGCGGAGCATCCAAGGTTCAAGAGAACGGGGACGACCCGGTCGTCATGCTCGCGCAGACGCGCGCGTTCGAGGCCGCCGCGCGCGAGCGCACGTTCGCGCTCGTCGACGCGTTCCTCACCGACGTCGCCGAGCTGCTCCCCCGCTGACCCCGCGCCCCTTTTCCCGCAGATCTGGGACAAAAGGGCACAATGCTCGCGAACGTGCGCCCTCTTGCCCCAGATCTGGGGCACATCGGCGCGGGATGCTCGGGCGGGGCCGAGGTGCCGCGCGAGCATCCCGTGCCGTCAGATTGGGGGCAAAACGTGACCAGCAGTGGGCGTGAGCGCCCATTTGGCCCAGATCTGGGTGAAAGAGTGGGCGGGAGCTAGGCCACGCGCACGGGCATGCGCTTGATGCCGTGCACGAAGTTGCTGCGCAGGTAGTCGAGGTCGCCCGCGCGCTCGAGCGTGACGTCGCGCGTCAGCAGGTCTTCGAACATGATGCGCAGCTCGATGCGCGCGAGCGCGTTGCCGAGGCACATGTGCGGGCCGCCGCGGCCGAACGACATGTGCTCGTTGGGGTTGCGCGTCACATCGAAGCGGTACGGGTCGTCGAAGATGGCCGAGTCGCGATTGCCCGAGGCGAACCAGACGACGACCTTCTCGCCCTCGCTGATCTGGGTGTCGGAGAACTCGACATCCTTCGTGGCCGTCCGGCGGAAGTGGTAGACGGGCGAGGCGTAGCGCAGGAACTCCTCGACCGCCCACGGGATGAGCGAGGGATCGTTGCGCAGGATCTCCAATTGCGACGGGTTGTCGAGCAGGTTCTTCATCGAGTGCGTGATCGTGTGGCGCGTCGTCTCGTTGCCGGCCACGACGAGCAGCAGGAAGTTGGTGTTGAACTCGTGCTCGCTGAGCGGCACGCCGTCGCTCGGCACGCCGTCGGCGAGCAGGGTGATGAGGTCGGTGCCGCCCTTGCCGCGGCGCTCGGCCGCGAGGTGCTTGCCGTACTCGTAGACCTCGATCGCGGCCGGCGAGCGGAACGGCACGTGCTTGTACTCCTCGCTGTCGGCCGAGCCGATGAGCACGTCGGCGTGCTCGGGGTCGGTGTTGCCGACCATGCGGTTGCCCCACTCGATGAGCTGGCCGGTGTCGCTGTCGGGCACGCCCAGCAGGCGCGCGAGCACGCGGATCGGGAAGTCGGCGCTCACCTCCTCGACGAAGTCGAACTCTTTCTTCGCGAGCGCGGCGTCGAGGGTCTTCGCGGTGATGCCGCGCAGGAAGGTCTCGTACTTGGCGACGGCCTGCGGCGTGAACTCGCCCTGCAGCATGCGGCGCAGCGCGCGGTGGCGCAGCCCGTCGGTCTCGAGCAGCGAGCGGCGCTGGTCCTGCATCGCGGGGTCAACCTCTTCGAGGTTCGTGAACTTCGTCGAGGTGAAGGTCTCGGTGTCGCGCAGGATGCGCACGATGTCGTGGTACCGCGTCGCCGACCAGAACCCGTGGTTGGGCGCCTCTTCGGTCGAGTAGTGCAGACCGGGCGTCGCCCGCAGCTCGTCGAACACGCCCCACGGGGCGCCGCCCGCGAAGAGATCGAGGTCGGCCAGGGTGAGGTCTGTCGTCGTCGACATGGTGCTCCTGCTCTCATGGGAAGCGATTTGTTCGGATGCTAACGAACTTCGGCGCGCGAGTCGAGCCTGAAGGTGGTTTCGATCCGAATGAGTGAGGATGGAGACCGCGCGGCACCCGCGCGAGGGGAGGGGAACCATGCCGAGTCCGCACACGCTGGCCGAGACGGAAGAGCGCGTCGCCGGCAAGCCCGGCGCCCTGCCGCTCGACTTCGAGGCGATGGCCGTGGTCGCGAACCTCTTCCGCGCCGCGAACGCCACGCGCAACTATCTCGAGCGCAGCGTGCTCGCCGCGACGGGCCTGTCGTGGACGGCCTTCGTCGTGCTCTGGGTCACCTGGATCTGGGAGCCCATCGAGACCCGCCAGATCGCCGAGGAGGGCGGCTTCTCGAAGGCCACCCTCACGGGCGTTCTCGGCACGCTCGAGACGAAGGGCTACCTGTTGCGCGAGCGCAGCGACAAGGACGGCCGGCTCGTCAACGTCACGATGACGCCCGCGGGGCGCGAGCTCATGGCGACGCTCTTCCCGACCTTCAACGACCACGAGCGCACGATCACCTCGAGCCTCGACCCCGAGCGGCGGCGCGAGCTCGCCGACATGCTGCGCGCGATCACTCAGGTCACCGAGGGGCAGCGGTAGGGCATCCGGTTCAGGATGCTCGCGCGCCTTTACCGCGAGCCCTACCGCTCGGCACCCCGGGTCGGTTAGTATCGCGGCAGTCGTTTGTATCCGAACGACCCGCGATCGCAAAGGAGCAACCCGCGTGCATCAGGTGGAGCTGGCCGGACTGACCGTCGACACGCGGCACGCGATCGGCGGACAGCGCGTCTCATCGCCCGAGACCTTCGAGAGCATCTCGCCCATCGACGGCACGGTGCTCGCGCACATCGCCCGCGGAGGGGCCGCCGAGGCCGACGCCGCCGTGCAGGCCGCGCGCGCCGCGTTCCCGGGCTGGCGCGACCTCGGGCCCACCGGCCGCGGCGAGATCTTGCACCGCCTCGCCGACCTGATCGAGGCGAACGTCGAGGCGCTCTCGCAGCTCGAGACCCTCGACAACGGCTCGCTGCTGCGCAGCCACCGCCGCGGGGTCATGCCGCGCGTCGCCATGAACATCCGCTTCTTCGCCGACTGGGCCATCAACGAACTCAGCCACCCCGTCTGGCAGACCCGCGGCCACGACAACGTCGTCAGCTGGGACCCCAGCGGTGTCGCGGCGATCATCACGCCCTGGAACGCCCCGCTCATGCTCGCCACGTGGCGCATCGGCCCGGCCCTCGCCGCGGGCGACACCGTCGTGCTCAAGCCTGCGGAATGGACGCCGCTGACCGCGAGCGTCTTCGCCGACCTGTGCGAGCAGGCGGGGATGCCCGCCGGGGTCTTCAACGTCGTGCAGGGCTACGGCGCCGAGGTCGGTGCGGCCCTCGTCGCGCATCCCGGAATCGCCCGCATCGCGTTCACGGGCTCGGTGCCGACAGCGAAGGCGATCGCGCGCGCCGCGGCCGAGAACCTCACCCCCGTCAGCTTCGAGCTCGGCGGCAAGAGCCCGCTCATCATCACCGACGACGCCGACCTCGACCTCGCTGTCGAGATCGCGGTCGAGCAGTACGACAACGCCGGGCAGGTGTGCCTCTCGGGCACGCGCCTGCTCGTGCACGAGAGCATCGCCGACGAGTTCGCCGCGCGCTTCGCCGAGAAGGCCGCCGCGATCGTGCAGGGCGACCCGCGCGACGAGGCGACGCAGATCGGCCCGCAGATCCACCGCGTGCACCTCGAGCGCGTCGCGGGCTTCGTCGAGCGCGCGCAGGCCGCCGGCGCCGTGGTCGCCTTCGGTGGTGGGCCCAACGACGACCTCGGCGGGCTGTACTTCCGGCCGACACTCATCACGGGCGCGCAGCCGGGCAGCGAGATCCTCACGGCCGAGGTGTTCGGCCCCGTGCTCGCCATGCAGACGTACGCGACCGACGAGGAGGCCGTCGAGATCGCCAACGCGACTGAGTACGGCCTCGCCGCCGTGGTCGTGTGCGGCGACCGCGAGCGTGCCGAGCGGCTGACGAAGAACCTCGTCGCCGGCACCATCTGGGTCAACTGCTTCTTCGTGCGCGACCTCGCCGCGCCCTTCGGCGGCAGCAAGAAGAGCGGCATCGGCCGCGAGGGCGGCGTGTGGTCGTTCGACTTCTACGCCGACGTCAAGAACACCGTCTACGCACCCGCAGGGTGGAAGGAGTAAGTCATGGGAAAGGTTGTCGGCGCCGCGATCCTCGCGCACGTGCCCACCATCATGCTGCCGCAGGACGTGCGGTACGACCTCAACGGCGGTACGGAGATCAGCCTCGTCCCGGGGCTCAAGCGCTTCCGCACCGAGGTCATGGAGACGCTCGACTACGACACGGTCGTCGTGCTCGACTCGCACTGGGCGACGACGGTCGAGTTCGTCATCAGCGCGCAGGCCGAGCGCTCGGGGCTCTTCACGAGCGAGGAGCTGCCGCGCGGGATGTCGCAGATCCCCTACGCCTTCCGCGGCGACCCCGAGCTCGCGAACGCCGTGGCGAACTACGACGAGAAGAACGGCACCTGGGTCACGCCCATCAGCGACCCGCACCTGCCGATCTTCTACGCGACCGTGAACCTGTGGCACTACCTGGGCCGCGGCCTCGACAAGCGCTGGGTGAGCCTCTCGGTCTGCCAGACGGCGCAGACCGACGACTTCCTGCGCGCGGGCCGCGCGCTCGGCGAGGCCATTCGCGACAGCGACCGCAAGGTGCTGCTGCTCGCCTCGGGCGCTCTCTCACACACGTTCTACAAGCTGCGCGACCTGCGCAAGCACGAGGCGAGCGACCCCTCGCACATCTACAGCGAGGGCGCGCTGCAGGCCGACCTCGAGCGCGTCGAGTGGATGAAGCAGGGCGACCACAAGCGCATTCTCGAGACCATGCCCGAGTTCAAGCAGTTCAAGCCCGAGGCCAACTTCAGCCACTGGCTGCAGATGGCGGGCGCGACGGGCGAAGAGGCCAACACCGCGAAAGGCGTCATGTACTCGGAGTACGAGAACTCGATCGGCACCGGCCAGGTGCACATCTACTTCCCCGAGCCCGAGGGCGGCTTCCCGCTGCCGAAAGACGTCACGCTGTCGCGTGAAGACCCGACGGGTGACGTCGCCGCCACGCGCGGGAGTGCCGCATGACCGAGTACCGGCGCATCCTGCTCGACGGGGTGGCCGTGCAGGTCGAGCGGCACGGCGACGAGTTGCGGGCATCCGACGGCCGCGTGGTCGGGGTCGACGAGGCGGTGCACCTGCCGCCCACCGAGCCGACCAAGATCATCGCCGTGCACTTGAACTACCCGAGCCGCAGCGATGAGTTCATGACGAAACTGCCGCCCGCGCCGACCTACTTCCACAAGCCGATCACGGCGCTCAACAGCCACAAGGGCGCTGTGGTTCGCCCGGCGGGGCTCCAGTGGCTCAACTACGAGGGCGAGATCGTGATTGTCATCGGGCGCACGTGCCGCAATGTCTCGCCAGCCGAGGCGGGCGACTACATCGCCGGGTACTCGGTCGGCAACGATTACGGCCTGCACGATTTTCGCGACACGGATGCCGGCTCGATGCTGCGCGTCAAGGGCAGCGACACGCTTGCACCCGTGGGCCCGGGGCTCGTGACCGACTGGGATTTCCGCGGCAAGACGATCCGCACCCTCGTGAACGGCGCTGTCGTGCAGGAGGACTCGACCGACACCATGGAGTGGGACATGCACTACCTGGTGGCCGACCTCGCCCGCACGATCACGCTCGTGCCCGGCGACATGATCTACTCGGGAACCCCCGCGAACTCGCGGCCCGTGCAGCCGGGCGACGTCGTCGAGGTCGAGGTCGACGGACTCGGCCGCCTGACCAACACGATCGTCGAAGGCCCCACCCCCATCCGCACCGATGTCGGAGCTCAGCCCACGTCGAGCGAAGAGGTCGTCTCGACCGCTCTCGGGGGAGACTGGGAGTTCCGCGGCATCCGCACGCCCTCGAAAGACCTGTATCCCTCCCGTATCGAAGAGAAGGAATGACCATGATCAAGATCGAGGTCGACATGGACAAGTGCCAGCACTACGGCCAGTGCGTGTTCGAGGCGCCCGAGGTGTTTCAGCTGAACGCCGACGACAAGCTCGAGTACCAGGCCGAGGCGCCCGACGAGATGCTCGCCGACCTCGAGGCCGCGGCCGACGTCTGCCCCATGCAGGCCATTCTCATCACCCGGGCCTGATCCGATGGATGCTCCGCTCCTGATCGTCGGAGCCTCCATGGCCGGCCTCCGCACCGCCGAGGGCGCGCGGCGCGCCGGCTATGC
>LNFD01000286.1 GCA_001464255.1 Actinomycetales bacterium Ga0077552
GTCTCGACGATGCGCTTCGCGACGCGCTTGATGCTCTCGGCATCGGCGACCGAGGAGCCGCCGAACTTCTGCACGATGAGGCTCACGGCGGTACTCCTGGAGAATTGGTGGCGAGGCGGCGGCGCGGGCGGGGAAGCCGACCGCTCGATTCTAGCGGCGCGGTATGCCCGCCTCGGCATGGGGCCGGGCGGCCGAGGCCCCGCGCACACGCACGCGCATCGAGCCGTCGCGGGCGCGCAGCGTGTAGCCGACCGCGCGATCCCAGACGATGTGCACCATCCAGGCGGCGGCCACGATCACGACGGTCGTCTGAGCGAGCAGGATGCCGATGCCGGCGAGCACGATCGGCCCCGGCAGGGCGTGCGTCGCGTTGTAGAGCCCGACCATGCTCGCGGGCATGCGCCCCGGCGCCTCGGGCCGGCGGAACCGCACGAGCGGCACGAGGTCGGGCGCGAGCAGGCCGAGGGCGACCCACCATCCCGAGGTCTGCGTGACGCTCGCCCCGACGATGGTCGCGGCGAGCGCGAGGATCGCGATGACGAGCAGCAGCGGGCGCACGCGGTGGCCGGCGACGAGGCGGGCGGCGGACGTACCGCCGACCGCGACCGCGCTCACGGGCGGGCTCCTCGCACGGCGAGCTCGACGAGCTGGCGCGCGGCGTCGTCGCTCGTCGGCCGACCGCACAGCGTGCGCACGTGCATGGGGTTGACGATCTGCTCCCACACGATGATCGGGTCGAGGTCGCGGCGGATCACACCGGCGTCGCCGAGCCGCTGCAGGGGTTCGCGCGCGAGCTCGTAGCGGTCGCGGAAGAAATCGTCGGCGAGCGCGACGAGCTCGGGCGTCGCGGCCGAGGCGGCGATCGCGGCGCGCAGGATATTGCCCGCCTGCGGGCTGCGCAGCGCGGCGGCGACCGAGACCGCGAGCGTCTCGAGGGCCGCGCGCGGGTCGGTCGCGTCGACGGGCGGCACCACCTGCTCGCCGAGGCGGCGGATCGCGGCGGCGACGAGCAGCTCGCGGGTCTCGAAGCGCCGGTAGATCGTGGTCTTGTGCCGTGATGGCCGCCCCGCGCTCGGCGAGCAGCGTGATCGTCGTATCGAGCACGGTCGCCTCGACAGCGGCGCCGCGGCGGCGCGGCTCGGCCGCGGCACTCACGCGGCGACCCGCGCGGCGAGCTCGGTGTTCATGCGGGCGAACGCGGCCGGGGTGTCGACCGTGAGCATGCGGCGGAACGCGGGCACGAGCATCCCTGACAGCACCTCGCTGTGGATGAGCCGGCTGCGGTTCGCATCGATCGGCACGATCTCGAAGCGGTGCCGGCCGTCGAGCACGCCGGGGACGCCGACGCGGCCGAGCCAGACGAGCAGCCGCCCGGGCTCGAGCTCGACGATGCGCGGGCGGAAGGTCTGGCCGCTCGAGTCGGTGGGCTCGATGCGCACGGTCTGGCGCTCGCCCATCGCGAGCTCGCCCTGCCACGAGCGGATGAAGGTGTTCCACTGCGGGTAGGCGTCGCGATCGACGAGGGCCGCCCAGACCTCGGCGGCCGGTCGGTCGATCTCGATGCTCGTCGCGATCTCGACGCGGAAGGCGGTCGAGGTGACGGTGTCGGTGGGGGTCATGCGGGGCATCCTCTCTTATGCAACTTCTGTTGCGATAAGCAGACTACGCCCATCAGAGCGCTAATGCAACAGAAGTTGCAATACCACCTAGCGCTCGACCGTGCGCCGCCCCTCGAAGGCGCGGCCGAGCGTGACCTCGTCGGCGTACTCGAGGTCGCCGCCGACCGGCAGGCCGCTCGCGAGGCGCGAGACCGTGAGGCCCGGTTGCACGAGCAGGCGCGAGAGGTAGGTGGCTGTGGCCTCGCCCTCGAGGTTGGGGTCGGTCGCGATGATGACCTCGGTCACGGTGCCGTCGCGCAGGCGCGCGAGCAGCTGGGCGATGCGCAGGTCGTCGGGGCCGATGCCGTCGATCGGGCTGATGGCGCCGCCGAGCACGTGGTAGAGCCCGCGGAACTCGCGCGTGCGCTCGATCGCCACGACGTCTTTCGCCTCCTCGACGACGCAGATCGTCGTCGGGCTGCGGCGCACGTCGCGGCAGATCGAGCATTGCGCCTCTTCCGCGACGTTGCCGCAGATCTCGCAGAAGCGCACCTTCTCGCGCACGTCGATGAGCAGCTGCGCGAGGTGCGCGACATCGAACGACTCGGTCTGCAGGATATGGAAGGCGATGCGCTGCGCCGACTTGGGGCCGATGCCGGGCAGGCGCCCGAACTCGTCGATGAGGTCTTGGATGATGCCGTCGTACACGTCAGCTCTGCTCTCTCGGCTCTCAGGCCTAGTACTCGTCGCGCAAGGGGTCGGGCGCGTCGGCGCTCGAGGGGCGGTCGGGGTCGTGCGGCACCGCGGCCGCGGCGGGCTCGGCGAAGAGGTCGACGGGCTCGGCGCTCACGAGCGGCACGATGGTCTCCTCCACAAGGAAGGTCGCCCCGAGCACCTCGCGCACGACGGCCTCGCCGTAGCGCTGGCGCCCGGTCGCGTCGGCCGGGTGCGGCACCGCGACGCGCGGCGCGGCGGGCTCGGGCTCACCGGGCTCGGGTTCGGCGGGTGAGGGCGGGCTGTCGGGCGACGGGATGCTCGCCGGCGCCGCGACCGCGCCCGGGATCGCCGTCACGACCCAGTCGGTCACCGCCGCGCTCTGCGCGGAGGAGGATGCGGGGGCGGCAGGGCTGGAGGCAGCGGCGCGCGGGCGGGCGGGTGCGGGAGCCGGGTCGGGGTCGGCGGCTGCGTCCGCCGGAGCGTCGGCCGCCGCGGGAGCGGCGGGTGCGGCGGGGCGCGCATCCGGCGTCGATTCGACCCGCACGCGGAACTTGACGCGGGCGCCGAGCACCGACTGGATGGCCGCGCGCACGTGCTCGCTCACGCTGTCGGCGGGCGCGGCGCGGTGCTTGAAGGCGGCGGCATCGGCCTCGGTCGGGAAGGCGATCGTGAGCACGTCGTCGTCGAGCGCGAAGGGCGTCGTGCCGAACACGACCGTCCACGAGCTGCGCTTGGCCTGCTGCACGGCGTCGAGCACGGCGGGCCACGCCTCGCGCAACGTGGCGAGGGTGAGCGGCGCGGGCTCGGCGGGCACTGCGGCTGGCGCGGAGGCATCCGTGGGAGCATCGTCGACCGCCGACGGCGGTGCAGCGGCGGGCGCCGGTTCGACCGGGGCCGATTCAGACGATCGCGGGTGCGGCAGGAGCGGTCGCGGCCGGAGCCGTCGCTGCCGGTGCGGGCACGGCGGGTGCCGCGACCGGCGCCGCCGCACGAGCGATCGGTGCCGTCGCCACGGCATCGGCCCCGAGGGCGACGAGCACGCGCGCGGTCATGAGCTCGAGGTGCAAGCGGGGCGACGTTGCCCCGGTCATCTCGGTGAGGGCCTTGTTGACGACGTCGGCCGCGCGCGAGAGCTCGGCGGGGGCGAACATCGTGGCCTGGTCGCGCATGCTCTGCAGGTCGTCGGCCGGGATGCCGTGCAGCACCGAGGCGGCGCTGTCGGCGGTCGCCTGCACGACGATGAGGTCGCGCAGGCGCTCGAGCAGGTCGTCGACGAACCGCCGGGGGTCTTGCCCCGTCTGGATGACGCGATCGACCGCGTGGAACGCGGCCCCGGCATCCCGCGCCGCGATCGCGACGACGACCTCGTCGAGGAGCGCGCCGTGCGTGTAGCCGAGCAGGGCGACGGCCCGCTCGTACGTGACGGTCGCGTCATCGCTGCCAGCCATGAGCTGGTCGAGCAGCGAGAGGGTGTCGCGCACCGAGCCGCCGCCGGCGCGCACGACGAGCGGCAGCACGCCCGGCTCGATCGTGACCTTCTCGCTCTCGCACAGCTGCTGCACGTACTCGAGCAGCTGGGCGGGCGGCACGAGCCGGAAGGGGTAGTGGTGCGTGCGCGAGCGGATCGTGCCGATGACCTTCTCGGGCTCGGTCGTGGCGAAGATGAACTTCACGTGCTCGGGCGGCTCTTCGACGATCTTGAGCAGCGCGTTGAAGCCCTGCGGCGTCACCATGTGCGCCTCGTCGAGGATGAAGATCTTGTAGCGGTCGCGCGCGGGGGCGAACACGGCGCGCTCTCGCAGGTCGCGGGCGTCGTCGACGCCGTTGTGGCTCGCGGCGTCGATCTCGACGACGTCGAGCGATCCGCCGCCGTCGCGACTGAGCTCGATGCAGCTCGGGCAGACGCCGCACGGGGTGTCGGTCGGCCCCTCGGCGCAGTTGAGGCAGCGGGCGAGGATGCGCGCGCTCGTCGTCTTGCCGCAGCCGCGCGGCCCGCTGAAGAGATAGGCGTGGTTGACCCGGTCGCCGCGCAGCGCGGCCCGCAGGGGGTCGGTCACGTGCGCCTGGCCGATGAGCTCGGCGAAGGTCTCGGGCCGGTAGCGGCGGTAGAGGGCGGTGACCACGTGCCCAGCGTAGTCGTCACCTCGGATGCCCGAGCCGGGCATCCCGCCCCTCGCAGCTCAGCCGACGAGGGCGGCGGCGGCCTGCGCGATCGCGAGCTCTTCGTTGGTCGGCACCACGAGCACGGCGACGGGAGCACCCTCGGGCGAGATGACGCGCGCCTCGCGCGACGGCGAGCCGTTGCGGTCAGCGTCGATCGCGAGCCCCAGGTGCGCGAGCCCGTCGAGCGCGCGGGCCCGCAGCACGGGCGCGTTCTCGCCGATGCCGGCCGTGAAGACGACCGCGTCGAGGCCGCCCAGCTGGGCGAGGTACGCCCCGACGTAGTGCCGGATGCGGTGGGCCCAGACGTGGAGGGCGAGCGCGGCATCCGCATCGCCCGCATCGGCGGCCGCCATGACGTCGCGCATGTCGGCCGAGCCCGCGAGGCCGAGCAGGCCGCTGCGGCTGTTGAGCAGCGCGTCGAGCTCGTCGATCGAGAGGCCCGTGCGCAGCAAGTGCAGCAGCGCCCCGGGGTCGAGGTCGCCCGAGCGCGTGCCCATCACGAGGCCCGCGAGCGGGGTGAGCCCCATCGAGGTGTCGATCGAGCGGCCGCCGTCGACCGCCGTCGCCGACGAGCCGTTGCCGAGGTGCAGCACGATGAGCTTCAGCGACTCGAGCGGGCGGCCGAGCAGCGCGGCCGCTCGGCTGGCGACGAACTGGTGGCTCGTGCCGTGGAAGCCGTAGCGGCGCACCCCGTGCTCGGCCGCCACAGCGCGGTCGATCGCGTAGGTCGCCGCCGCGGCGGGCATCGACTGGTGGAACGCCGTGTCGAAGACGGCGACGTGCGGTACGCCGGGCAGGGCGAGGCGCGCGGCGTCGATGCCCGCGAGGTTCGCCGGGTTGTGCAGGGGCGCGAGCGCGCTGACGGCCCGGATGCCCGCCACGACCTCGTCGTCGATGACGACCGGCGCGGCGAAGAGCTCACCGCCGTGCACGACGCGGTGCCCGACCGCGGCGATCGTCGCCGCCTCGGGGCCGAGGCGGTCGAGCACTAAGCGCATCCCCGATTCGTGGTCGACGGCACTGTTCTGATCAGCCCCCCCGCCCGGTTGGCCGAGCCGCTCGAGCAGCCCCGACAGCACGACCTGCTCGCTCACGACGTCGACGAGCTGGTACTTGATCGAGCTCGAGCCCGAGTTGACGACGAAGACGCGCACGGTCAGGCCACTCCGCCGATGGTCGAGATCGGCGTGGTCGGAGGGGGAGGAGTTCTCTGCGCCTGGATGGCCGTGATGGCGACGGTGTTGACGATGTCGCTCACGAGCGCCCCGCGGCTGAGGTCGTTGACGGGCTTGCGCAGTCCCTGCAGCACGGGCCCGATCGCGACGGCGCCCGCCGAGCGCTGCACCGCTTTATAGGTGTTGTTGCCGGTGTTGAGGTCGGGGAAGACGAACACGGTCGCGCGCCCCGCGACGGGCGAGCCCGGCATCTTCGAGGCCGCGACGCTTGGCTCGGCCGCCGCGTCGTACTGCATCGGCCCGTCGACGAGCAGTTCGGGCGCCCGCTCGCGCACGAGCTGGGTCGCCGTGCGCACCTTCTCACTCCCCCGTCGAGTACGAGAGCATCGCCACGCGCGGCTCGATCGCGAACTGCGCCGCGGTCGCCGCCGACGAGATGGCGATGTCGGCGAGCTGCTCGGCCGTCGGATCGGGCACGACGGCGCAGTCGCCGTAGACGAGCACACGGTCGGCGAGGCACATGAGGAACACGCTCGAGACGATGCTGACGCCCGGGTCGGTCTTGATGATCTCGAAGCTGGGGCGGATGGTGTGCGCCGTCGTGTGCGCGGCGCCCGAGACCATGCCGTCGGCGAGGCCCAGGTGCACCATCATCGTGCCGAAGTAGCTGACGTCGGTGACGACGTCGCGGGCGGTCTCGAGCGTGACGCCCTTGTGCGCCCGCACGCGCGCGTACTCCACCGCGAACCGCTCGCGCAGGGTCTCGTCGCGCGTCGACAGGATGCTCGCCTG
>LNFD01000287.1 GCA_001464255.1 Actinomycetales bacterium Ga0077552
CCCGGAAGGCTCAGGCCGAGCGCCTCGGCCACGGAGGCCATCGTGTTGGCGGTGTACATGCCGCCGCAGGCACCCTCACCGGGCGCGAAGGCGCACTCGATGCGGTGCGCGTCCTCCGCCGACATCTTGCCCGCCTTGACGGCACCGACAGCCTCGAAGCTGTCGATGATGGTGATCTCCTTCTCCGTGCCGTCGCTGAGCTTGACCCAGCCCGGGGCGATGGAGCCCGCGTAGAGGAAGACGCTCGCGAGGTCGAGGCGCACGGCGGCCATGAGCATGCCGGGAATCGACTTATCGCAACCCGCGAGCAGCACCGAGCCGTCGAGGCGCTCGGCCTGCATGACCGTTTCCACGGAGTCAGCAATGACCTCGCGGCTCACGAGCGAGAAGTGCATGCCCTCGTGGCCCATCGAGATGCCGTCGCTCACGCTCACGGTGCCGAACTGCAGCGGGTAGCCGCCGCCGGCGTGCAC
Source organism: Actinomycetales bacterium Ga0077552 (assembly GCA_001464255.1). GTDB lineage: Bacteria > Actinomycetota > Actinomycetes > Actinomycetales > Microbacteriaceae > Microcella. Next base: position 474 of record LNFD01000287.1, read on the forward strand.
GCCCTCTTTCGCCGCTTGCGCGAGGCGCGCGAGCGAGAGGTTGCACGGCGTGATCTCGTTCCACGAGCTCGCGATGCCGATCTGGGCTTTGTCCCAGTCGGCATCGCCCATACCGACCGCGCGCAGCATGCCGCGCGAGGTGGTGGCTTCGATTCCGTCGGTGACGACGCGGGAACGGGGCTTGTGGTCGGCCTTCGACATGGCTCGAGTCTACGACCCGGCGCCCGGGCCCTTCGACGGCCCGGCGTCGTCGTCGCCCGGGTCGGCGACGGCGCGCTCGTCCGTCCACGACCCCCCGGGCAGCTCGGTGCCGCGCGCGGCGTCGACGTCGGGCGCGAGCTCGTCGACAAGGAGCGAGTCGGGGTCGAAGTCGCCGTTGCGGTAGCCGGCCCGGCCGACCATGTGCGCCGAGATGGGCGCCGTCAGCAGCTGGAAGACGACGACGGGCACGAGCAGCAGCAGCACCGTCGCGCTGCGCGCACCGAGCGCGATCGCAATGACCACGAGGATGAGGCCGAGGATCTGCGGCTTCGTCGCGGCGTGCAGTCGCGAGAGCGGGTCGGGGAACCGTACGAGCCCGATGGCCGCCGCGAGGGTGAGCAGCGCGGCCACGACGAGCAGCGCGGCGGCGACGGCGTCGAGGATGCTGTTCCAGGGTTCAGCGTCGAGCATCGTCGTCCTCCCCTGCGATCGGGCCGCTCTGGTCGCCACCCGCCCGCGTGATGAACCGCGCGACGGCGACGCTGCCCAGGATGGCTGTCGCGGCGAGCACGACCATGAGCGGGATGGATCGCGTGTGCCCCGAGATCACCATCTCGGCGCCGATCACGAGGATGAGGGTCGTCAGCATGACGTCGCTCGCGATGAGGCGGTCGATCAGGGTCGGCCCCGTGATGAGCCGTAGCAGCACGATGAGCACCGCGGCGGCGGCGATCACCCCCGCGATCAGGTACAGCACGGTGGTCATGAGCGCACCGCCTCCCACTCGGCGCGCGAGCCCCACGCGCGCAGCAGGTCGCGCTCGAGGCCGAGCACATGCGCACGGGCCTTCTCGACCTCAGCCTCTGTGCGCACCGAGAGGGTGTGCACGTAGAGCACGGTGCTCGCACGGTCGACCTCGACGACGACCGAGCCTGGCACGAGGGAGACGGCGAGCGCCGTGCCCGTGAGGATGAAGTCGGAGCGTGTCGTGAGATCGACCTTGACGAGCGCGCTGCGGTGGCGCGAGCGCGGGCCGATGGCGAGCAGCGCCACCTGGAACGAGGCCACGGCCATCTCGACGAGCACGCGCCCCACGAACACGGCGAACCAGAACGGGTCGAACCGGCCCGAGAGCTCGACCGCGGGCAGGTAGAACGCCCGCGTGACGGCGAGGGCGATCACGACGCCCGTGACGATCGTGAGGGGAGTGATCGAGCCCCAGAGCAGCATCCACAGCACGACGAGGGCCGCCAGCAGGGGCAGCTGCTGGCGGATCGTGATGCGGGCGCGCGCGGCGCGGCTCGACTCGGTCACCGTGCCCCCTCGCCCTCGGTCGCACCCGGCAGCACGAGCTCGATGTACACCGCCGAGCCGTCGAGGTTCTGCGCGGCCCGGTCGGCGACGGCGTAGAGCGGCCCCGCGAACACGGTGAGCGCGAGGCCCACGACGACCATGCCCGCGGTGCTGAGCGTCATGAGGCGCGGGGTCGTGCGGGTCTCCGAGCGCGCACCCTCGTCGTCGGGGGCCTCCTCGACCGCGCGCAGCAGTCTCGTCTCGTCGCCCTCCACATCGGCCGCGGGCCGCCAGAACGCGAGGTTCCAGACGCGCACGAGCGCGTAGAGCGTGAGGAGCGAGACGAGGGCTCCCGCGCCGATGAGCACGTAGGCGAGGGCATCCCCCTGCGCCGCCGTGGCCTGGAACAGCCCCAGCTTGCCGATGAAGCCCGAGAACGGCGGGATGCCGCCGAGGCTGAGGGCAGGGATGAAGAACAGCACGGCGACGAGGGGCGCGCTCGCGAGCAGCCCTCCGATGCGCGTGATCGAGGTGCTGCCGGCCTCGCGCTCGACGAGCCCCGCGGCGAGGAACAGCGTGGTCTGCACGACGATGTGATGAACGATGTAGTAGATCGCGGCGGCCGTGCCGGCGACGGTACCGAGCGCGACGCCGAGGATCATGTAGCCGATGTGGCTCACGAGCGTGAACGAGAGGATGCGCTTGATGTCTGCCTGGGCGACCGCGCCGAGCGCGCCGACCACCATGGTCAGCAGGGCGAGCACCATGAGCGCCGGATTGAGCTCGGGGCTCGGGAAGATGACCGTCTCGACGCGGATGATCGCGTACACGCCGATCTTGGTGAGCAGGCCCGCGAAGGCCGCCGTGACGGGCGCAGGAGCCGACGGGTAGCTGTCGGGCAGCCAGAACGACAGCGGGAAGACGGCGGCCTTGATGCCGAAGGCGACGAGCAGCATGACGTGCAGCAGGATCTGCACGTCGACGGGCAGGTCTTGCACGCGCTCGGCGACCTGCGCGAGGTTGACGGTGCCCAGTGCCCCATAGACCATGCCGATCGAGGCGAGGAAGAGCACCGACGACAGCAGGCTGACGATGACGTAGGTGACGCCGGCCCGGATGCGCGCTTGCGTGCCGCCGAGCGTGATGAGCACGTAGCTCGCGACGAGCAGGATCTCGAAGCCCACGTAGAGGTTGAACAGGTCGCCCGCCACGAAGGCCACCATGACGCCCGTCGTGAGGATGAGGTAGGTCGGGTAGTAGATCGAGACGGGCGTCTCATCGTCGCCGTCGGCGAGACCTTGGCCGATCGAGAAGACGAGCACGGCGAGCAGCACGAGCGACGAGACGACGAGCATGAGCGCGGAGAGCCGGTCGACGACGAGCACGATGCCGTAGGGCGCCGGCCAGTCTCCCGCCTCGACGACGACCGCGCCGCCCGCGTCGACGCCGACGAGCAGGGCGACGCTCATGCCGAGCACGATCACGAGGGCGAGCGCGGCGACGACGCGCTGCGGCCGCGCGCGGCGGCCGAGCACGAGCGTGAGCGCGGCCGCGAGCAGCGGCACGAGCACGACGAGGGAGACGAGCGCGGCCATCATCGCGGCGCCTCCCCGGTGACCTCGGCCGGGAAGTCGGTGTCGCCCTCGTCGGGCGAGACCTCCTCGATCGGCATCGTGAGCGCGCCCTCGCGCAGCGCGACGTCGTCGGCGTCGTCGGAGACGTCGTCGGCGTTGGCGAGGCGCCACGAGCGGTATATGAGCGCGAGCAGGAAGGCCGAGACGGCGAAGGTGATGACGATCGCCGTGAGGATGAGCGCCTGCGGCAGCGGGTCGTTGTACGCGCTGGGGTCGAGACCCTCCTCGAAGATCGGCGCGAGCCCCGCGGGCCCGCCCATGATGAGGATCAGCAGGTTGACCCCGTTGCCGATGAGCAGGAACCCGAGCACGACGCGCGTGAGGCTGCGCTCGAGCAGCAGGTAGACGCCGCACGCGATGAGCGCGGCCATGACGATGACGAGCACGAGCGAGACGGTCATCGCGCACCACCTGTGGCAGCGGCAGGTGCGACCGGTTCGTCGATGAGCGCTCCGGATGCCGCACCCGAGCGCCCCGGAGGCGCGAGCTCGTCGCCGCCCTGGCGGTCGACCTCGCCGCCCAGGCTGCGCAGCACGTCGAGCACGAGGCCGACGACGACGAGGTACACGCCGATGTCGAAGATCGTGGAGGTGACGAACTCGATCTCGCCGAGCAGCCAGACCTCGCCCTCCCAGTACGCCGAGGTGAGCGGCGGTGCCCCGAGCAGCAGCGGGGCGAGGGCGGTGCCGCCGGCGATGATGAGGCCCGTGCCGAGCACGGCGCCCGCCCCGACGGGAAGCGCCGCGCCGAGCTCGTAGCGACCCCCGGCGAGGTAGCGCGCGACGAGCGCGAGCCCCGCGACGAGCCCGCCGACGAAGCCGCCACCCGGCAGGTTGTGGCCCGCGAAGAGCAGGTAGAGCGAGATGACGATCGTCGCGTGGAAGGTCAGGCGCACGACGACCTCGAGCAGAATCGAGCGGTGGCGCGGGTCGAGGGCCGGTCCGGCGAGGATCCACGCGTTGCGCAGCTCGCCGTGCTCGCCCTGCTCGCGCACGCGGTCGAGCCGCGCCGAGATGCGCCGCTTCACCACGGCCCGCCCGAGCCGCGGCGGAGTGTCGCCGCGGCTGCGCAGGAACAGCAGGCTCGCGACGCCCGTCGCCGCGGCGATGACGACCGCGAGCTCGCCCATGGTGTCCCACCCGCGCAGGTC
>LNFD01000288.1 GCA_001464255.1 Actinomycetales bacterium Ga0077552
GCGGGCTTCACGCCCAAGTTCTTGAAGACCGGGTCGTGGTTCGACCTGTTCGGCTCGATCCGCTGGCACAACCTCGTGCCGATGCTGCAGGTGGGCCTCAAGAACTTCGACCTCGTGAAGTACCTGGTGGGCGAGCTGCTCGCCTCGCGGTCGCAGAAGCTGGATGCCCTGCGCGAGTTCTACCCGGGCGCCGACGGCGACGACTGGTACCAGCAGACCGCCGGCCAGCGCGTGCAGATCATCAAGAACATTCCCGGCAAGGGCGGCACGCTGCAGTTCGGCACCGAGGTCGTCGCCTCAGCCGACGGCTCGATCGCTGGCCTGCTGGGCGCCTCGCCCGGGGCCTCGACCGCCCCCTCGATCATGATCGACCTCATCGAGCGGTGCTTCCCCGAGAAGCTCGAGGCCTGGAAGCCCGGGCTGATCGCGATGGTGCCGAGCTACGGCCGCCACGTCTCTGACGACCCGGCGCTCGCCGCCGAGCTGCTCGAGAGCACGGCCGCGACGCTCGCGATCGCGCGCTGACGCCCTAGTTGCGAGCGGCTCCGTCGGAGGCCGTGACGACGAAGGTGTCGGGCTGGCCGAAGGCGTGCTCGCCGAAGGCGTTGTCGACGGCCACCTGCACGCGCGAGAGGTCGCCGAGGCGGACGAGGGCGATCGCGGCGCCGCCGAACCCTCCGCCCGTCATACGCGCGCCGATCGCGCCCGCGCCGACCGCGGTCTCGACCGCGAGGTCGAGCTCGGGCACCGAGATCTCGAAGTCGTCGCGCATGCTGCGGTGCGAGGCATCGAGCAGCTCGCCGATCGCCGAGGCGCCCTGCTCTTTCAGCACGGCGACGGTGTCGAGCACGCGCTGGTTCTCGGTGATGACGTGGCGGATGCGCCGGAACGTGACGTCGTCGAGCAGCTGCTG
>LNFD01000289.1 GCA_001464255.1 Actinomycetales bacterium Ga0077552
ACGTTCTCGGCGCGCTGGCCGACACGGGCGAGCGTGCGCCGGTCGAGGCCCAGCCGCCACACGTCGTTGAGGGCGAGCGCGACGGCGCTCTCGATGGCCGCCGAGCTCGAGAGGCCCGCGCCGACGGGCACGTCGGAGTCGATGAAGAGGTCGACGCCGGGCACCGCGGCCAGGTCGGCGCCGAACTCGCTGAACGCCCAGGCCACGCCGAGCGGGTAGGCCGACCAGCCCCCGAGCGCGTCGGGCGAGAGGGCGTCGAGGTCGATCTCGGCGAGCTCGTCGGCGAAGGTGCTCGCGACGCGCACGCGGCGGTCGTCGCGCACACCGAGCGCGACGACCGTGCGACGGTCGATCGAGAATGGCAGCACGAAGCCCTCGTTGTAGTCGGTGTGCTCGCCGATGAGGTTGACGCGGCCCGGGGCCGACCAGAGTCCGTCGGGCGCAGAGCCGAAGACGGCCTCGAAGCCGTCGCGCGCGTCGTCGCGGATGTCAGTCATTGCCGATGCTCTCGATTCCCTCGCGGATGAATGCGGCCTGCGCCTCGGGGGCGACGTCGCCGATGAAGGCGCCCATCGCGGCTTCCGAGCCGGCCAGGTACTTCAGTCTGTCAGCGCCGCGTCGGGGGCTCGTCACCTGCAGCATCAGGCGCACCGTCTCGCGGCCGACGTTCACGGGTGCCTGATGCCAGGCCGCGATATAGGGAGTCGGCGTCGGGTACAGCGCGTCGATGCCGCGCAGCAGGCGGCGGTAGAACGGTGCGAGCTCGTCCTTCTCCGCCTCGGTGAGCGCGGCGAAGTCGGGCACGTGCCGGTGCGGCAGCATGTGCACCTCGATGGGCCAGCGGGCGGCGAACGGAACGAAGGCGGTGAAGTGCTCGCCGCGCAGCACGACACGGTCGCTCGCCTTCTCGCTCTCGAGCACGCGCGCGAAGAGGTCGGGGCCGACCGCGTCGATCGATCGCAGCAGCGTGTGCGTGCGCGGGGTCACGAAGGGGTAGGCGTAGATCTGCCCGTGCGGGTGCGGCAGCGTCACCCCGATCTCGGCGCCGCGGTTCTCGAAGGGGAACACCTGCTGGATGCCCGGCAGCGCGCTGAGCGCCGCCGTGCGGTGGGCCCACGCCTCGATGACGGTGCGCGCGCGGCTCACCGTCTGCGAGCCGAACGAGCCCTCGTGGTCGGGCGAGAAGCACACGACCTCGCAGCGCCCGACGCTCGTGCGCAGCCGGCCGATGCCGATCTCGGCCAGATCGTCGAGCCCGGCCGGGGCGTTCTCGTGCGTCAGGGCGGGGCCGAAGCTCGGCGATCGGTTCTCGAAGACGGCGACGTCGTAGTTGCTCGGGATCTCGCTCGGGTTCGCCGCGCTCGCCGGAGCGAGCGGGTCCTGGTCCGGTGGCGGCATGAACACGCGGTTCTGCCGGTTGCTCGCGATCGACACCCACTCGCCGGTCAGCACGTCCTGCCGCATGCTCGCGGTCTCGGGCCGCGGGTCGAGCACCCGGCGGTCGATCGAGCGCTCGGGCCCGAGGGTCGTGTCGGCGTCGTCGACGTAGATGAGCTCGCGGCCGTCGGCGAGCGTCGTGGAGTGGAAGCGGATCGTCACCCCCCGATGCTACGGCCGCGCTCTTGCGAAATCGCAAGCGGTACGCTTTCGATATCGACAGATCTCGAAAGGGGCCGCTCATGGATGCCGCGCCGGTGCGCCGCGACCGCATGGCGGTCTCCGTCGCCCGACGGGGCTTCGCGCGCGTCGCCGACCTCGCCCGCGAGCTGCAGGTGAGCGAGGTGACCGTGCGCACCGACCTCGCCGCGCTCGAGGCCGAGGGGCGCGTCACGCGCGTGCACGGCGGGGCGATGCCGCGCGGCCTCGTCGCCGAGCGCGAGGCGAGCCTCGAGCAGTCGCGCACGCGGCTCACGCGGGCCAAGCGCGCCATCGCCGCCGAGACCGCGGCGCGTGTGCGCTCCGGCGAGAGCATCCTGCTCGATGTCGGCTCGACCACGCTCGCCGTCGCCCAGGCTCTCGTCGACCGCACCGACCTCGACGAGGTCGTCATCGTGACGAACGGGCTCGCGATCGCCCTCGCCCTCGAGCCGGCCATCCCGCGCTTCACGGTCGTCGTCACGGGCGGAACCGTGCGCTCGCTGCAGCACTCGCTCGTCAACCCGCTCGCCACGACGCTACTCGACGACGTGCGCGTCGACCTCGCCATCCTCGGCGCGACGGGCATCGAGGTCGAGGCCGGCGTCACGAACGTCAACCTGCCTGAGGCCGAGGTCAAGCGCCGCATGGTCGCGAGCGCGGCCCGCCGCGTGCTCGCCGCCGACTCGAGCAAGATCGGCCAGGTGCACCTCGGCCGCGTCGCCCGCCTCGACGAGCTCGACGAGCTCATCACCGACGATGCGGCGACGGATGCCCAACTCGCGCCCCTGCGCGACGCGGGCCTCGCCGTCACCACCGCGGGCGTCGCGCGCGTACAGTGACCGCATGACCACTCCTCCCACGGGCGAGCAGTACGCCCTGCACCATGACGGAGCGCACGGCCCGGTCGAGGCCGTCATCACCTCGGTGGCCGCGGCGCTGCGGGTACTGACCGTCGACGGCCACGATCTCGTGCAGGGCTTCGACGAGCACGTCACCCCGCCCTTCGGCTGCGGCATCGTGCTCGTGCCCTGGCCGAACCGCGTGCGCGACGGGCGCTGGGTGCACGCCGGCTCGCCGCTGCAGCTCGACCTCACCGAGGTCGACCGCACGAACGCGATCCACGGTCTGCTGCGCAACACCCCGTACCAGCTCGTCGAGAAGAGCGACGACGCCGTCACGCTCGGCGCAGCCGTCGTGCCGCAGCACGGCTACCCCTTCCACCTCTGGACGACGGTCGAGTACCGGCTCACCGGCAACGGCATCGCCGTGCGCCACAGCGTCACGAACCTCGGCGATGAGGCGGCGCCCTACGCCGTCGGCACGCATCCGTTCATCCGCGTGGGCGCGCACGCCGTCGACGACCTCACGATCACGGCCCGCACGGTCGAGCACGTCATGGTCGACGACCGCCTGAACCCGGTCGGCTTCGAGCCGGCGGTCGGCGAGTGGGATCTCACCGAGGGCCGCGTGGTCGGCGAGCTCGCGCTCGACGACGCCTTCCGCGTGCAGCCTGACGCCGACGGCGTGACCCGCACGGTGCTCTCGGCCGCCGACGGCACCGAGACCGAGGTGTGGCAAGACGGCGACTGGGAGTGGCTGCAGCTCTTCATCACGCGCAGCTTCCCGACCGCCGACGGGCCCGTCACGGCGATCGCCGTCGAACCCATGACCGCTCCGGCCGACGCGCTCAACTCCGGCATCGGCCTCCGCTGGATCCTGCCCGGCGACTCGTGGTCGGGCGGCTGGGGCGTCTGCCGTCCGGCCTGAGCCGGGCATCCGGTCGCCCTGTTCGCCGCAGCGAATGCCCGCGAACGGGGGGTGTCGCTCGGTATAGTCCGCGCGTGGATCTCCTGATTGGATGAGGGAGGGGCTTGGGGATTCGCCCCGCGTGCGCCACGCACGCCTGTCGACGGGGGAGTCGAGCATGGCCATTGCACCGAAGATGATCGCGATGATCGTGGGCGGCGTCGTCGTCGTCGCAGGCGGGTTCCTCGCCGCGCCGGCCGTGGGCGACCTCTTCACCCAATCGGTGGCGCCGTCGACCGACATCATGGGCGAACCCGTCGAGTTCCCGGTCAACGAGAACGGTGAGACGTACGGCAGCCCGATCAACGACCGGGTTCCCGACCTCATCGTCACGCGCGCCGAGGGGGGCAAGACGGGCTACGTGCGCGTCAGTGAGCTCGATCTCGCCCGCAACTCCAGCCGCTCGAACCCCGACCCGAACGCCGTGTACAACATCGACGTCTACGAGGCCGACGGGGTGACGACCGTGGGCACCTTCAAGGTGACCGACGACACCCCCGGCCCGCGCGACGGCTTCAACAACTAGATCGAGCGAGAGTAGGCCCCCGCGAGAGCCCAGTGGGCTCTCGCGCCCGGACGAGCGGGTTCGGGGGCCGACTGACCTTCGAGAGCACAGTGTGCTCTCGCGCCCAGCCGAGCAGGAGTAGGCCCCGTGGGGCTCGAACCCCGTGAGCGCATCGCGCTCATGCGCGGACGAGTAGGCCCCGTCGGGCTCGAACCGACGACCCGCGGATTAAAAGTCCGCTGCTCTACCAACTGAGCTAGAGGCCCGTACCCCTCCAATCTACCGTCACCCCGCTCTCGGCGCGCGAGGCTAGCGTTGACCCCATGCCCGATCGCCCTCGCCGCCCCGTGCGCCTGCCGAGCGATGCCTTCGATGTGCACGAGGGCGGGCTCGACCCCGCGGTGACCCTGCGCATCGCGCACGATTCTGCGCGCGCCCTCGTGCACCGCGTGCGGGCGAGCGACGACCCCGACCTCGTCGAGCGCATGGTCGCCTACACCGACGAGCACGGGCTCGAGACCCTTGCCGAGCTGTGGTCGCGCGCGGGCGCCCGCACGCTGCCGGGCGCCCTCTGGCGGCTCTCGCTGCTGCGCGCGCTCATCCGCACCGACCCGGCGGGCGTCGCGCTGCTCTTCCAGCGCGGCAGCGAGGTGCTCTCGACGGCCGACGTCGTCGTCGCGGGCGCCGAGAGCCCGACGGGCCCCGATGAGATCCGCGTGCTCGCCGACGCGGTGCTGCGCGGCGCCTACGTGGGCGACGTCGCGGTCGCGCTCGACCGCGCGGCCGCCTTCTGCCGCACCGCGGCGGCGGGAGCCGCCGATATCGCCGACGACGCGGATGCCGCGGCCGATGATGCCCGCGCCGCCGAGCTCACCACCCGGGCCGCGCGCCTCGCCGCGAGCGCGCGCGACTTCACCGCGTGCGCCGCGCTGGAGCGGACCGGGTCGCTCGACTGACGCCGGGCATCCGCCCCCGAGGGAATGCCGCGCGGGGCGGCCCGGTTACACTGCTGTAGCCGGGCCGCAGTAACCCCGGGCTCCATTTTTCGCCGCTACGAGCGGCCACTCGCCGAGAGGCGTTCTGCGGCCCGGCTTCCTCCCTCTCTCGCGGCTGCCGTTCGTGAGCGCCGAACCTGAGAGTGCGCTGGGCATAGGTAGCCGGGGCAAACCCGTGGCCACGGGGTGCCGAACACGAGGCATGTCACCGACCGCACGCACTCTCCGCTCGAGCATCGCGCTCATCGCCCTGCCGGCTCTGCTCGCCGTCCTCGTGGGATGCACCGGGAACACCCCGGCCATCATCGCCACGTCGACCGGGCTGCCGCAGGCCGAGGAGCAGTCGCTCGAGGCGGGCCCGAACGAGGTCATCACGATCGGCCTCCGGTTCATGCCGGAGGACATCACGGTGCCCGTCGGAACCACCGTGGCCTGGCGCAACGGCGAAACCATCGGGCACACGATCACCTCGGGTGCCTGGGGCGACGTCAACGAGAGCACCGGGTTGCGCGGATCGCAGTCGGCCGACGGCCTGTTCGATCACGCGCTCGCGCCGATGGGGCAGGAGGGGGACACCTTCTCGTTCACCTTCACCGAGCCGGGGGAGTACCTGTACTTCTGCCAGCCGCACCTCACGATGAACGCTCGCGTCATCGTCGAGGGGTAGCAGGCGCGTGCTCCGCACGGCACACCGCACCAACACCAACAGCACCAACACCAACTAAGGGGAATCACATCATGCGCAAGACTTTCGCATTCGCCGGCCTCGGCCTGGCTGCCGCACTCGTCCTGTCGGGCTGCTCGACCGCCGTCGAGGCGGAGGAGGCTCCCATGGAGGAGACCGCCGTCATCGACACCGTCAACAGCGACGGCGCTGGCCTTCGCGCCGATCTCACTGCTCGGCTCGCCGACCACGTGTACCTCGCCGGTGCCGCGATCGACCAGGCGCTGCAGGATGGCGGAGACCTCACCACCGCCAACGTGCAGGCCGCCGTCGCCGCTCTCGACGAGAACTCCGTCGAGGTCGCCGCGCTCGTCGGTTCGGCGTACCCCGACGCGGAGCAGCCGTTCCTCGACTCGTGGCGCTCGCACATCCCGTTCTTCGTGAACTACACGCTCGGCAAGGCCACGGGCGACCAGGCCCTCGCCGACCAGGCGGTCGCCGACCTCGGCGCCTACGCGGTGTCGTTCGGTCAGCTGATCAACTCGGTCGTTCCCGAGCTGCCGGCCGAGGCCGTGCAGGCCGAGCTCGAGATGCACGCCACGACGCTGCTCGCGGCGATCGACGCGAACATCGCGAACGACCCGGCGTACTTCGACCTCCTCAAGGAGGCCGCCAGCCACATGCCGATGACCGCGACCGCGCTCGCCGGCGGCATCGCGACCAACCTGGGCATCCAGTAGTCGCAGCGCACCATTCAGCGCACCGCTCGATGAGCGGCCCGCGCTGACCACCGGCCGGTGGGGAGGGGACCCGAGCCCCGCCCCACCGGCCGTACTCGTCTTCCGACCCCCGCACCGCCTCCTGAAAGGGCCCGACCCATGCGCGCACTCCGAATCGTCCTGCTGCTCGTGACCGCCGCCGCGCTCATCGTGAACGCGGTCATCCACCTCCGCCTCGCCGGTCCGTTCGACGCCATCACCGGCACGCTCGTGAGCCAGGGCATGCTCTTCCGCATCCAGGCCGCCGTGAACATCGCCGCCACCGCCCTGCTGCTCACCCGCCGGCGCTGGGCCGCCGTGCTCGCCGCGGTCGTCGCCGCGGGCGGCCTCGGCCTCGTCGTCGTCACGACGCTCGTGCCGCTCGACCTCACGACGATCGGCCTCCCCTTCCTCTTCGAGCCCGTCTGGTACGCCGACAAGGTCGTCTCGGCCCTCGCACAGGCCCTCGCGCTCGTCACGGCGCTCGCCGCCGCCCTGCTCGCCCGGCGACCCGCAGGGCCCGTTCAGCCGTAGATCAGGCCGAGTCCTGCAATGCTGGTACTCGTGCCCCCAGAAATCGCGCTCGACGACGTCGCCCCTGCCGCCGACGTCACGGTCGAGACCACGAACGCTCTGCTGCTGCGCGTCGCCACCGGCGACCAGCGCGCCTTCAGCGAGCTCTACGACCTCATCGCCCCGCGCATGCTGGGCCTCGTGCGCCACGTGCTGCGCGACCACTCGCAGTCGGAGGAGGTGGTGCAGGAGGTTCTTCTCGAGGTGTGGCAAACCGCTCCCCGCTTCGATCCGAATAAGGGGAAAGCGGTGACCTGGATGCTGACAATGGCCCACCGGAGAGCGATCGACCGCGTACGCAGTGCGCAGTCGTCTCGTGACCGGGACACCAAGATCGGCATCCGCGATCTCGACCGGGAATACGACTCGGTCGCGGAGAGCGTGGAGATCCGCATCGAACACGATCGAGTGGAGAAGGCCTTGGGCCGATTGACCGAGCTGCAGAGACAAGCGGTGGAGCTCGCCTACTACGGCGGCTACAGCCACAGCGAGGTCTCCGAGATGCTCGGCGTCCCCATGGGCACCGTCAAGACTCGACTGCGCGACGGCATGATGCGGTTGCGCGAAGAACTGGGGGTGGCGTCATGAGTCAGCACGACAGCGACGCGAACACGAACGACACGATGAACGACGACCCGATGACCGATGAGCGGTTTGCGGACGTGCAGGCGGCCCTCGGGCTCGCCGTGCCGCCGGTGACGCCATCGGCCGGCCTGAAGGCCTCTGTCATGGAGGCGATCGCGCGCACGCCGCAGGTGGCACCGCTCGCCGCGGTCACGCCGATCGCGACGGTCGCGCCGGTGGTGGCGGATGCCCCTGCCGAGGCTCCGCGCGGCTCGGCGGCTGCCCGCGCCGAGGCGCGCTGGTTCTCGCGACCCGCCATGCTCGTGACGGCGGCGGCCGCCGCGGTCGCCCTGTTCTTCGGGGGCGTCGCCGCCGCGGGCGTCATCGCTCCGGGTGCTCCGAGCAGCACCGACCAGCTCGCCGCGATCGTCGCGGCGCCGGATGTCTCGACGGTCGTCTCGCCCGTCGCGGGTGGGGCGACGGCGACACTCGTCTCGAGTGAGTCGGTCGGACTCTCGGCCATGGTCTTCGACGGCCTCGAGCCGTTGAGCGACGACGAGCGCTACGCGCTCTGGTACATCACCGACGGCGTGCCGACTCCGGCCGGGCTGTTCGCGGTCGACGGTGACGGCGCGGTCGTGCAGGTGCTCGAGGGCGCCTTCCAGGCCGGCACGGTCGTCGGGGTGACGGTTGAGCCCGCGTCGGGCAGCCCGGCGCCCACGACCGACCCGATCGTGGCGATCGCGACGGCCTAGCGCCGAGAGCAGTCGAGAGGGCACCGTGCGTGCACGGGGCCCTTCGTCGTGCCCGGCACCGCGCATCCTGTTGCATTATTACTATGTAGTAGTTATGCTACGAACATGGGACGAAAGCCGAAGTCGGAAGACCCCGTCTACACCCGCATCGAAGAGCATCGGGTACGGGCCGGGCTGAGCCGGCAAGAACTCGCCGAAGCCGTCGGCGTGCACTACCAGACCGTCGGGTACCTCGAGCGGGGCGAGTACGCCCCGTCGCTCGCCCTCGCGCTGCGCATCGCGCGGCTCGTCGACGTGCCCGTCGAGCAGCTGTTCTCTCTCGCGCCGTTCGACGGCGCCGACCCGACCGAGGAGGAAACCGCATGACCGAGAAGAAGCTCTCCGCCCGCGAGCGCACCGAGCGGGCCGTGGCCGAGATGGCCGACACCGTGATGCGCGATACGCGATGGGACGGGATGCGCACGCGCCGCGCCCGCCGCGGCATCGTCGTGGTCATGATCGCGCTGCTCATCGCGATGCCCGTCGCCTGGCTCACCCTGCCGGCTCTCGCGGCGCTCGGCGTGATCGGGCTCGCCGCGATCGCGTGGTGGGCGCTGCGCATGTCCGTGCGCGTCGTGGCCGACCTGCCCGACGAGTACCTCGACGAGCGGCAGTCCCGCGTGCGCGACCGCGCCTATGTGGAGTCGTACCGCTGGTTCGCGGGCCTGACGCTGCTCGCCGCGACGATCGCCCTCATCGCCTTCGTCGTCGCCAGCGACGACGACCTCGTGACCATCGAGCTCAGTTGGGGCGCCGTGATGGCGATCTTCTGGGCCGTCGAGGGCCTCGCGCTCGCGCTGCCCTCGATCGTGCTCGCGCTGCGCGAGCCCGACCGCACCTAGTGCGACCGCGCCCTATCGGGTCGGGGCGATCTCGGCGACGAGCGCCTCGACCCGGCCCTTGATGTCGTCGCGGATCACGCGCACCGACTCGATGCCCTGACCGGCAGGGTCCTCGAGCTCCCAGTCTTCATAGCGCTTGCCCGGGAAGATTGGGCACGCGTCGCCGCAGCCCATGGTGATGACGACATCGGAGTCGACGACCGACTGCACGGTGAGGATCTTCGGCACGTTGTTCGCGATGTCGATGCCCTCCTCGGCCATGGCCTCGATCGCGACGGGGTTGATCTGGTCCTTCGGCTCCGAGCCGGCGGAGAGCACGGTGACGCGGTCGCCCGCGAGGTGCTGCAGGTAGCCCGCGGCCATCTGCGAGCGGCCTGCGTTGTGCACGCACACGAAGAGCACGGTGGGCTTGGGGGTGGTGTCGACTGACTTCTTCATGCTGAAAGTATAGACACACATCTATGAGTTGAGGCAAGCGGATGCCCACCGGCCGCCGCACGCCCCCGCGGGTTCAGGCGGCGAGCTCGTCGAGCAGCCCGCGCACGCGCGCGTCGATGTCGTCGCGGATCTCGCGAACGCGGTCGAGGGGTTGCCCGGCCGGGTCGGCAACCGCCCAGTCGAGGTAGCGCCGGCCGGGGAAGACGGGGCAGGCGTCGCCGCACCCCATCGTCACGACCACGTCGGCGGCCCGCACGACGTCGTCGGTGAGCGGCTTCGGGAACTCGCCGCCGAGCGGCACACCGATCTCGTCGAGGGCCGTGACGACCGCGGGGCGGATGGCATCGATCGGCGCCGAGCCCGCGGTGCGCACGCGCACGCGCTCGCCGCCGAGGTGGCGCATGATCGCGGCCGCGAGCTGCGAGCGCCCCGCGTTCTGCACGCAGACGAAGAGCACCTCGAGCGGCGCTCCGGGCGGTCGCTCGCCCTCGAGCTCGGTCGACTGCTGGGCGCTCAGGCGCTCGGCCGCGAACTGGGCCGTCGCCGAGGGCAGGGCCCGGCCGGCGCCGTCGCGCGCGCGCAGCAGGTCGTAGCTGTCGAGCACGACGCGCTGCACGGTCTCGCGCGAGAAGGTGCCCGTGAAGCGCGTGCCGAGGTCGTCGATGATGCGGCCCAGCAGCTCGGTGCCGATCGTCTCGTCGCCCGTGGGCGGCGACCACTCCTCGAGCCGCGCCGCGACCGTCTCGGGCAGCGAGTACCAGACCTCGCGACCGCGGGGTTCGCGCTCGACGAGCCCGGCCTCGTGCAGCACGCGCAGGTGGTGCGAGACGGTGGGCTGCCGCAGCGCGAGCGCCTCGGTCAGTCGCCCCACGGTGAGGGCGTGGTCGTCGGCCTCGAGCAGCAGGCGCGCGATCGCGCCCCGGGTGGCGTCGCCGAGGGCGGCGAGCTCGGGGGCCACCGTGCCGCGCGGTCTCATAGACCCGAGTCTATGCGATGACGTAGGGTGTGGCCGTGACCGACGCCCGCCCCGCCGCCCGCCGCCCGCCGCCCGCTCCCTCCCGATCCGGATGCTCGCCGAAGCCATCGGCAGCGCCGGGCTCGGCGCCACCGTCATCGGGTCGGGCATCATGGCGACCCGCCTGACCGACGACGTCGGGGTGCAGCTGCTCATCAACGCTGTCGCCACCGCGGCCGGGCTCGTCGTGCTCATCGTCGTGCTCGGTGCCGTGAGCGGCGCCCACCTCAACCCGGTCGTGACGGCCGCGCTCGCGGTGCAGCGGCTCGTGCCCGCCCGCGAGATCCTGCCCACCGTGGTCGCGCAGGTGCTCGGTTTCGCCGCAGGCGCGGTGCTGGCCAACCTCATGTTCGGCGGCGCGGCCGTGTCGATCAGCACGACGGTGCGCGCCGAGCCCGGGCTGCTGCTCGGCGAGGTCGTCGCCACGGCGGGGCTCGTGGCGGTCATCCTGACCCTCGTGGCCCGCGGTCAGCAGGACTGGGTGCCGGCCGCCGTCGGTCTCTACATCGGCAGCGCCTACTTCGTGACCAGCTCGACGAGCTTCGCGAACCCCGGCATCACGGTCGGCCGCATGCTGAGCGACAGCTTCGCGGGCATCGCGCCCGAGAGCGCCCCCGCCTTCATCGGCGCCCAGCTCGTCGGCGCAGCGCTCGGTGTGCTCGTCGTACGGCTCGTCATCGCGCCCGCGCCGCAGGGCTAGGGGCCGCGCGGCCCGATGCCGTGCTCGCGTGCGAGCGCCCGCACGTGCTCGGCGATCTGGTCGCGCGTGCGCCGCAGCCCGGGCCGCCCGCTCGTGCTCTCGAGCATGATGCTCCAGGTGCGGAACTCGCGGCCGTCGAGCGACTCGAGCCCGTCGTCGCA
>LNFD01000290.1 GCA_001464255.1 Actinomycetales bacterium Ga0077552
CCGGCGTCGCGCAGCACGCGAACCAGCCCTTCGCGCAGCAGCACCGAATCATCGGCGACCGCGACGCGAAGGGCTGACATGCCCTCCAGATTAGGCACTCGGCTCGCTGCTGTCGGCAGGGGCACCGGATGCCGAACCCACGCCCGCGAGCGGCAGCGCCACCCGCACGGTCGTCGGGCCGCCCTCGGGGCTCGAGACCTCGAAGGTGCCGCCCATGCCCGCCGCGCGGTCACGCAGCCCGGCCAGGCCGTGCCCGACCGACTCGACCGCTCCGCCCACGCCGTCGTCGGTCACGGCGACGACGAGCGCGCCGTCGGCCGTCGTGACGCTCAGCGTGATGGTGGTCGCCTGCGAGTGCTTGGCGGCGTTGGCGATGAGCTCGCTCGCCACGAAGTAGGCGTTGCGGGCCACCTCGTCGGGCAGGTTGGCGGTCGCGCCGAGCTCGGTCTCGAGCGTCACCGGGATGCTCGAGCGGGTGGCCAGCGACTCGAGCGCGGCGAACAGCCCGCGGTCGAGCAGCAGCGGCGGCGCGAAGCCCCGCGACAGGTTGCGCAGCTCGTCGAGCGCGTCCTGCGCCTGGCGCCGGGCATCCTGGATCAGGCCCGCGGCCTCCTCGGGGTTCTCGGCGAGGCGGCGCTCGGCGGCGGCGAGATCCATCTGCAGGCGGATGAGGCGCTGCTGGGGGCCGTCGTGGATGTCGCGCTCGATGCGGCGAAGGGCCGAGCCCTCCGCGGCGACCGCGGCCTGACGCGAGGTGAACAGGCTCGACACCTGCTGCTCGAGCTGCTCGTTCGTGAAGCGGCCGAGGAAGGGGCGCGCGATCGCGGCGTGCAGCCAGGTGAGGCCGCGCAGCACGTAGGGCAGGGTCACGAGCGCGACGACGCCGAGCACGATGATGATCGTCGCGATGACCGGAACGAGGGTCTCGAGGTTGACGGAGTCGGCCCAGGCCTGGAAGCGCAGGGGGCCGCGCCCCGTGATCCAGTTCTCGGGTCCGCGCACGGCGAGCGTTATCGGCAGCGAGACGGCTGCGCCGATAAGCGAGACCCACAGCACGAGCACGATGAAGCTCAGCGTCGCCACGATCGGCGCGATGACGACGGCGTGCAGCAGTGCCAGCCAGTACCGGCCGTTCGCGAGCGGCCGCAGCCAGCGGCGCCACCACACGGCGGTCGGGTCGGCCGGCCACTGCGGCTCGGCGATCGGGGTCTCGCCCGACCAGCGCAGTCGCGCGATCTCGAACGATCCCGCGTAGCGCGCGAGCAGCAGCGTGAGCGAGAGCAGGAAGATGCCGCCGATGATGATGAGCAGGCTGATCGCCGTCGAGAAGAGCGAGCTGAGGATGCTCGTGACGGCGATCGCGATCGCGAAGGTCGGCACGAGGTAGCCGAGCGCGCGGGGCACGCGGCGCCAGAGGGCGCCGTAGCTCCAGCTGTCGGGCGCGACAGAGGCCGCTGCGGGGGTGACGGTGGTCATGGGGTTCTCCTGAGGTCAGACTGCCACGGCGCACAGCGCGCCGGGGTGACTCCAGCCTCGCGATCGGCCGCGCACGGCGGCATCCGAGCCGCCCCCGAACCGTGCGGGGGATATCCCCCGAGCGTTAGGCCTCGAGGCGCAGCGCCACGACCGTCACGGCGATCGTCACGCTGATCGGCGCCTGCCACTCGAGCAGCACCTTCTCGACCTTCGCGCGATCCTGGTGGAAGGCGTTGGGCCCCATGAACACGGCGTCGAGGGCCTGCTCGACGCTCAGCTGCACGCGCTGCCGCACCTCGACCGAGCTCACGAGGGTCGCATCGGGGATGCTCGCCGCGACCTCCTCCGCCTTGCCGGCCGGCACCTTCATGAGCTTGAGGCCGTGCCCGAGCTCGCGCATGTGGTCGGCGTGCGGCACGGCGAACACGGCGGTGCCGCCCGGTGCGAGGATGCGCCGCACCTCGCCCGCGGCGCCGGGTGCGAAGATGCGCAGGGCCACGTCGACGCTGCCGTCGCGCAGCGGGATGCCCGTCCACACATCGGCGCTGACCCCGGCCAACCGCTCGTGCGCGCGGGCCGCGATGCGCACCGCCGGGGCGGAGGCGTCGAGCACGACGCCGCGCAGCTCGGGCCGGGCATCCAGGATCGACGCCGCATACCAGCCGGTGCCGCCGCCGAGGTCGGCGAGCCAGCCGCGCGCGTCGGCCGGCACGGCCGCGAGAACCGCCGTGCGGATGTCGTCGTGGAACCCCTCGGCCTGGAAGCGCTCGCGCGCCTCGAGCATCTCGGGGGTGTCGCCCGTCGCCGGAGCGCCCTTGCCCTTGTGCGCGGCGCGCAGGCTCAGGTAGCCCTGGCGGGCGCGGTCGAAGTGGTGGCGGTTGGCGCACGAGGCGCCGCCGTCGGCCGCGCTCAGCGGCTCGCCGCAGCTCGGGCACTGCAGGATGTCGAAGGCCGCGTCGAGGGTGGTCACCCGCAACGGTACCGCGCGCACCGCCGGTAGATTGGGCGCGGCGACTCCCGAGCTCGTTCGGCGGCCATCCCCCTCTGCGCGAAGGTCATTCCATGGCGGTCGTCTTCATCCTCATCAATGCGGTGTTCGTGGCCGCGAGCAATGTGATGGGCGGCGTCGCGGCGCGTCGACTGCCGCTGCCGATCGTCGTGACGATCGCGGGCGTCACGACGATCGTCGTCTCGTTCACCATCGCCGCCGTCATGCCCGGTACCCCGAGCGCCGTCGGCATCGGGCTCGGCCTGCTGGCGGGCGCCTCGGCCGGCGTCGGCTTGCCGCTCGCGTACCGCGCCTACGCGATCGGACCGGTCGGCATCGCGGGGGCCATCATCGCCGTCGTCAGCACCGCCGTGCTCACGATCGTCGGGCTCCTCACGGGCGACACCATGTCGCCGCTTCGCGCGATCGGCCTCGTGCTCTGCGTGCTCGCGATCCTCCTGGTCACCTACCGGCCGCCCGTCGATGGCAAGCGCCCGAGCCTGCGCGGCCCGCTGCTCGCGTTCATCGCCGCCCTGCTGTTCTCGGTCTTCGTGGTCTCGATCAGCTTCGCGCCCGAGGCCGACGGGTTCTGGCCGGTGTTCGCCGCGCGCATCAGCATCACGATCGTGGCGGTGCTGCTGCTGGCGCGGATGCTCTCCCGGGAGGGCGGCCGCGCGGTGGCGATGCACCTCCGGGGCCGGCACGTGCTCATTCCGGTCGCCACCGGCGCCGCCGATATCCTCGGCAACCTCTTCCTCGTGCTCGCCCTGCAGGCGGGCGACCTCGTGCTGCTCGCGATCCTCGCGCCCGCCGCGCCGATCTTCACGGCGATCATCGGCCGGGTCTTCCTGCGCGAGCTCATGACGCGCTGGCAGATCACGGGCCTCGTCGTCGCCTCGGGCGCCCTCGTGCTCGCGTCGCTCTAACGGCCGCGGCGGGCGAGCAGCCGCGCGAGCACGCGCGCCCCGATGAGCACCTCGACCGCGGCGGCGGGGCGCAGCCAGCGCGAGCGCGGCACGTCGACCATGCCCCCTTTCGCGAAGCTGGCGACCGTGAGCCCCGCGACCGGGATCGCCCAGGCGGCGAAGGTCGCGAGCTGCCAGCCCCGGCTCGTCTCATGCGTCAGGGTGAACCACGTCCAGAGCGCGGCGTCGGCGAGGTAGTCGCCCTGTGTTCCGAAGCGGGTGACCGTACCCGTGCGGCGGGCGAGCTTGCCGTCGACGAAATCCGTGGCGAGCGCCAGCACAGGAACGGCCGACCCGAGTCGCGCCGCGGCGGCCGGCAGATTGGCGCGGGCGACCGTGAGCAGATTGGGCAGGCCCATCGTGCGGCGCTCTTCGAGCATCCCGAGATGCGTGACGGTCATGAGCCAGCTCGTCGCCACCCAGACGCGGCCGTGCGGGTGCGCGAGCGCGGCCATGCCGGCATGCACCGCGGTCGCCTCGGCCAGCGCGATCGGCCGCTTACCGGCCTCGCGGATGCTGCGCACCGTCGCGTCGGCGATGAACGCCCCGAGGGCGCGGCCACCGAACCCGCCGCGACGCAGGCCGCCCAGCAGCTCGTTCGTCGCGGCGCGCGAGTCGGAGCCGTCGAGGATCGCCTCCCTGCCCATGCCTGCACCCCCTCGCTCGTCACCCTATTCGGCGCGGGCGACGAGCTGGCGTGCGATCACGTCGACGACGTCGAGCGGCAGGGGCTGCGCGTGCGGGAAGTGCACCGCGTCGGTCTTGGCGCGGTACGGCCCGACCACGGCCTCGAAGGCATCGTCGCCGCGGTAGATCGGGTACAGGGCGAGGTGCTTCGCCCAGTTCGCGTAGTGGATGCCGTGGCGCGCGTCGATCATGACGGCGGGCATCCCGTACCGGAACGCCTCGGTGCCGCCCGAGATGCAGCGCAGCAGCGTCTCGCGCACGGCGAGCAGGCGCTCGCGTGCCGCCTCGGGCGCGGCCGCAATGTAGTCGTCGATCTCGCTCACGCGCTCATCCAACACCCGTGCTGACACAAATGACGGAGTTCCGGACTGGTTGTGCCCCCAAGATGCCTGCGAGGGTCGCAAACTCCGTCATTCGTCACGACTGACGCACGGGCGGTGCAGACGAGCGGGGTTCAGTGGGCGGCGGCGACGCGGGCCAGCGCGATGCGGTCGGCGGCGTCGAGGGGCGTGATGCCATCGGCCGCGGCCGTCGCGAGCACTTCGGCGAGGGTGGCGCCGATACCGCGCAGGCGCGCGTCGACGGTCTCGGGGGTCTCGCCGCGCTCGGTGAGGGCGAGGTGGATGACTCCCCCGGCGTTGACGACGTAGTCGGGGGCGTACAGGATGCCCCGCGCGGCGAGCGCGTCGGCCCCACTGCGCTCGGCCAGCGGGTTGTTCGCCGGCCCGCAGACGGCGCGCACGGGCAGCTGCTCGATCACGGGCGCGGTCAGGATTCCGCCGAGTCCCGCCGGCACGAACACGTCGGCGGGAGTCGTCACCGCGTCGGCGGCGTCGATCCAGGTCGCGCCGAGCTGGTCGGCGATCGCGAGCGCGCTGGGGTTGATGTCGGTGACGGTGAGCACGGCCCCCGCCTCGGCGAGGCGCCGCGCGAGCCGCGAGCCCACCTGCCCGAGCCCGGAGATCACGAACGACCGGCCCGCCACGTCGGTCGAGCCGAACACGGCGAGCAGCACCTGCTCGATCGAGGCGAAGACGCCGAGCGCCGTGCCCGCGGCCGGCTCGCCCGCGCCGCCGTCGGCGGCGGGTAGCCCGACGACGTGCTGGGTCCGCTCGCGCACGATGAGCATGTCGTGCTCGCTCACGCCCACATCTTCGGTCGTGATGTACGCGCCGCCGAACGACTCGACGAGGTCGCCGAGGTCGAGCAGGGCATCCCGCCGCTGCGCCGGGTCGAGAACGTGCCCCGGCGGCAGCGCGATGACGGCCTTGCCGCCGCCCGCACCGATGTCGGCGAGCGCGTTCTTCATCGTCATGGCCTGCCCGAGCCGCATCGCGTCGGCGACGCCGTCGAGCCAGTGCTCGTAGGTCCACAACCGGCAGCCGCCGAGCGCGGGGCCGAGCGCGCTCGAGTGCAGGGCCACGGTGATGTGCAGGCTCGAGCGCGCGCCCGTGACGGTCGTGACGCGCTCGTGGGTGAAATCGGGAAGAGGTGCCGTGGTCATGCGAGCTCCTTCACGCTCTCGGTCGGTCGGGTCGCGAGCCGGCGGGTCAGTTCGACGAGCAGGCGCGGGGCGTCGTCGCGCGGCAGCTGCACGCGCACGAACACGGCATCCTCGGGGGCCGAGGCGGCGTCATCGAGCGCCGACCGCAGCTCGCCCGCGGTCGTGGCCTCGAGCACGCGCACGCGCGCACCGCCGAGCGCGGCGGGGATGAGCCGCCAGTTCCAGGGCACGATGTCCTGGTAGACGGCCTCCGGGCTCTGGATCATGCGCTCGACGGTATACCCGGCGTTGTCGATGAGCAGGATGACCGGCGCGAGCCCGTGATGGAACACCTGCCCGAGCTCTTGCACCGTCAGCTGCGCGGCCCCGTCGCCGATGATGAGCACGGGCCGGCGGTCTCGCCGCGCGAGGCCCGCGCCGAGCATGGCCGGGATCGTGTAGCCGATCGACGACCACACGGGCTGGCCGAGCAGGTCACTACGCTCGGGCAGCCGGAGGTCGAGCGCGCCGTAGAACGAAGTGCCAGCCTCGGCGACGACCGTCGTCTCGCGCGGCAGCCAGCCCTGCAGCTCGTGCCAGAAGACCGAGTGATCGAGCGGTGACTCGTCCGCGGCGGGCGCGGGCGCCGCGACGTCGGGCACGTCGATCGCCTCGGCGGCGGCGAACCCGGCCGTGGCGGTCACGCGCGCGAGCACCTCGAGCGCGTCGTCGAGCCGCACCTCGGGGTAGACGGCGTAGCCGATGCGGGCGTGGTCGAGCGCGAGCTCGACGGCCGCGGTCGGATCGAAGGCCTGCGTGAAGAACCCCGTCGTGAAGTCGCTCACGACCGTACCGACCATGACGAGCAGGGCGGCCTCGTCGACGGCGCGGCGCGCGCGCTCGGTCTGCGTGATCGCGCCCATGTAGGTGCCGAGGCTCGCCGGGTGGTCTTCATCGATGACGGCCTTCGAGCCCACCTGGCTGGCGATGCGCACCCCGGGCAGGTCGGCGAGGGCGGCGACGCGGCCCTCGACGCCGTCTCCCCGGCGAACCGCTGCGCCAGCGCGCGCTCGAAGGCGGCGAGGGCGCCCGGCTCGCTGCCCCGGGCCCGGACCGGCTCGGCCAACCCGGCGGCGCTGACCCGTGCGACCGCGACGTCGGTGGGCACCCCGAGGTACACGGGCTTGCTCGAGGTGAGCGCGACGGTCAGCACGCGGTCGATCTCGGCCGTCGCCGTCTCGACCGTGAGCACGGCCTGGGCCGCGGTGACCTCGCGGAACGCGCGCACGAAGTGCTCGTGGTCGCCGTCGAGCAGGCTGTGATGCAGCAGCGCCCCGCTGCCGAGCGCGCCCGTGGCGGGCATGCCGACGATCGAGATGACGGGCACGTCTTCGGCGAAGGCGCCGGCGATGCCGTTGATGGCGCTGAGCTCGCCGACCCCGTAGGTCGTGACGACGCTCGCGATCGTGCGGCCCACGCGCGCGAAGCCGTCGGCGGCGTAGGCGGCGTTGAGCTCGTTGCTCGAGCCGATCCAGGTGAGGCGGTCGTCACTGTGCTCGTTGACGCTGAGCAGCTCGTCGAGCAGGCTCAGCGTGAAGTCGCCCGGAACGCCGAACGCGTGCGAGCCCCCGCACTGCACAAGGCGGGCGGCGAGGTACTGGCCCACACTGATGGTGTCGTCACTGGTCATCATGACCAGAACACTGTCGCCTTCTGGATGCTCACGACAAGATCAGCGCAGATAACTGGTTGATTCGACCAGGGTTCGGCGTAGAGTGGCGCGCATCATGGTCAGATCAACCACCATCCTCGACCCCACGACCCGGCGCATCGTGCTCGCCCTCGACGCCGATCCGCGGGCGACCGTCGGCGGGCTCGCCGAGTCGCTGCGGCTCGCGCGCGGCACCGTGCAGAGCCGCATCGCGCAGCTCTTCGACGGCAGAACCCTGCGGCCTCAGAGCGTGACGGTGCCGCCCGAGGCGCTCGGGTACAGCATCCGGGCCATCGTGACGGCCGAGGTCGATCAAGACCGCTTCGACGAAGCCATGGTCGCGCTGCGCGAGATCTCGACGATCATCGAGTGCGTCGCGACCTCGGGGCAGAACGACCTGCTGTGCCAGGTCGTCGCGCGCGACACCGACGATCTCTACGAGGTGGGCCAGCGCATCCTGCGCTGCCCGGGCATCCGGCGCACGGCCACCTCCATCGTGCTGAAAGAGCTCATCGCCTACCGCACCACCCCGCTGCTCGAGGCCTGAGCGCGCTCGCGCTCGATGTGCGTTCCGCGGTGATCCGGTCTAGCATCGCGCGAGTGGGAGATATGCAGTCGCACCTGACATGCAACGTCGAGCAGTTCAGTCAGCGCATCAAGATGCGCGACAACGTCGATGAGCCGCGCGAGGTCGAGCACTTCGCCAACTTCGGTGCCATCAAGGAGGCGCGGGCCGCTGCGGCCGCGCTCGAGGGCCTCGGCTACGCCGTGACCGTCTCCCGTCGCATGCTCTTCCGCGGCACGCTGCGCGCCGCCAAGATCGCCACGGTCGACGTCGAGACCGCCGATCGCATGGTCGAAGAGGTCTTCGCCGTCGTCGCCGCGCACCACGGCGACTACGACGGCTGGGGCGCGCCCGTCATCCAGGGCTGAGGTTCGCCGCCCCCGGCGTTCCGACTTGCTGGGCTGACGCCGGCCCCTCGGTCCGCCTGCGGGCCCGTCCGCATCCCCGCAGGATCTTCACCGCCGGACAGCCGCCCTCGCTCCCCGCGCCTTCCACAACTTCGGACGGGGAAACCGCGCTCCCACTCCGAAGTTGTGGAAGGGCGCCAGGATCGGACGGGCGTCTCGAGAGAAGCCCCGAGGGGGACGGGGCCGCAGGGGCAGGGTCGCAGGGGCGGGGATCGACGAGGAGCGCAGCGCTTCCGGCGGCGCTGCGGTGCCCCGCGCCGCGCCTAGCGTCCGGCGGCCTCGAGGTCGCCGACGCCCAGCGACACCGCGCCCGCAAGGTCGGTGATGGCGGTGGGCCGGCCGGGCATCCACGTCACGCGCTTCTTCCAGCGGCCGCGACCGAAGCCGCCGACGAGCGCGCGCAGCACGGCCGTCTCGTCGAGGCCGGCGTGCACGAGCTCCTCGAGTTCGGCGGGGTTGAGCCCGAGCGGCTGGTCGCCGTTGCCGAGGTCGGTGCCGTAGAGCAGCTCGCCGCCCGCGTCGCGGAACGCGCGCACATTGGCGGTCGCGATCGTGCGCTCGGCGTGCTCGTGGACCGCGAGCGTCGACACCCAGCGCTGCCCCTGTGCCACGGCCTGCGCGACGAGTTCCGACGGCAGCGCCTCGCTGAACGGCGCGTGCGCGAGCACGTCGACCCCCGCGACGATCGCGCGCTGCGCCTGGCCGGCGCCCTCGACGTGCGCGACGACGGGCAGCCCGGCCGCACGCACCTCGGCGACGACCTCGGCGAGCAGGTCGTCGCTCCAGACCGGGCCAGCGTCGGCATGGAGCGCGATCTTGATGCGGGATGCCCCTGCCGCCACCTGCTCAGCCACGGCGAGCTCGGCGTCGTCGGCCGAGGAGACCTCGCGCACCGAGCCCGCAGGCGCCCAGGCCCGGTCGCTCGGGTAGCCGCCCGGCGCGGTGAGGAAGGCGCCCGCGAACTCGAGCGCCGCCGCGAACGGGTCGGGCTCGGCAAGCACGGCGAGCACATCGGGGTCGCCCCCGAGGTCGATGACGCGCGAGAGGCCGCCGGCCGCGAGCGGCTCGAGCGCATCGGCGGGGTGCAGCTGCAGGTGCACGTGGTGGTCGGTGAAGCCCGGCAGAAGCACGCCCGGCAGCGCGATGCCCGCGGCGTCCGTGTCTGCCGGCCCGACGTAGTGGAGGGTCGCGCCGCCGCGCCGGAAGAGGCTCGGACCCATCCACGCGCCGCGCCAGGCGTCGGCGACGCGGAAGACGGCGGGCGGGGCATCCATCGCCTTCGGCGTCACGAGGCGCCGATCTCGGTGCGCACCGCGAAGAGCTCGGGGAAGAACGTGAGGTCGAGCGCGCGCTTGAGGAAGTCGACACCGCTCGAGCCGCCCGTGCCCGCCTTGATGCCGATCGTGCGGTTGACGGTGCGCATGTGGCGGAACCGCCAGAAATGGAAGTTGTCCTCCAGATCGACGAGCTCTTCGCACGCCTCGTAGACGCGCCACTGCAGCGCATCGGCGTCGTGTGCGCCCTCGTAGATCTGCCGGAACACCGGCACGAGCTCGGGGGTGAAGACGTGCGCGAGCGTCACGTCGCGCTCGAGCACGCTCGCGGGGATCGCGAAGCCCGCGCGCGAGAGGAACCGCAGGAACTCGTCGTAGAGGCTCGGCGCCTCGAGCGCCTCGGTGAGCGCCGCGTGCCCGACCGGGTCGCTCTCGAACACGCTCAGCATGCGAGCGTTCTTGTTGCCGAGCAGGAACTCGAACGCGCGGTACTGATGCGACTGGAAGCCCGAGGAGTTGGCGAGGAAGCCCCGGAACTCGGCGTACTCGGTCGGGGTGAGCGTCGCGAGCACGCTCCACTGCTGCGTCAGCACCTCCTGGATGTGCTTGACGCGCGCGATGCGCTTGAGCGCCGTGCCGATGTCATCGCTCGCCAGCGCCGCGCAGGCCGAACGCACCTCGTGCAGCACGAGCTTGAGCCACAGCTCGCTCGTCTGGTGCTGCACGATGAACAGCAGCTCGTCGTGGTGCACGGGCGTGCTGACGGGCCGCTGGATGCTCAGCAGCTCGTCGAGCGCGAGGTACGAGCCGTAGCTCATGCGGGTCGAGAAGTCGGTGACGATCGACTCCTCGATCGGCCGGGTGTTGTCGGTCATGTCAGCTCCGGGGTGTGCGGCGGCGGCACGCGCGTGCCGCCGAGAGCGGACCCGGGCCGGGTGGCCGAGGCTTCGAAGGCCGCCGCGAAGGCGAGCAGCCGGGAGTCGTCGTAGGCGCGGCCCGCGAAGGTCAGGCCCACGGGCATGCCGATGTCGCTCATGAGCCCCATGCCGACCTGCACGCACGGGATGCCGAGATGCCGCGGCACGAGGTTGCCGTTGGCGACCCAGGTGCCGTTGCGCCAGGCGAGCTCGGCGCTCGCGGGGTTCACGTCGGCGTCGGCGGGCCCCACATCAGCGACGGCCGGAAAGACGACGGCGTCGAGGCCGAGCTCGTCCATCCACTGCTCGAGGTCGAGGCGCCGTGTCTCCTCCAGGCCGCGCACGCCCTCGGCGATGGTGGGGATCTGCTCGAGCGCGGGCACGCCCGTCGCGCGAGCGCGGTGCACGTAGTCCTCGAGCGGAACGTCCTCGGGCGCGAAGCGGCTGAGGTGGTCGTCGTAGCGACCCGGCAGCGAGCCGGGAGGGGTCGGGAAGATCAGCTCGGGATCCACGTCGGCGAGCCGGTGCAGGGCGGGGTCGCCGTTCGCCTGCAAGAACTCCTCCCACCCCCACATGCTGAGCTCGTAGAGCTCATGGTCGGCGAAGTGCGGGGGAACGAGGCCGCGCGCGACCATCGAGCGGTCATCCGCCCGCCCCCGACTCTCGTAGTTCGTGACGACCGGGAAGTCGACCTCGACGACGGTGGCCCCCGCCGCCTCGAGGTCGGCGCGCGCCTTCTGCCACTGCGCGATGACGGAGGGTCGCGTCTCGATGGGGTCGTCGTTGTCGGTGTCGCCGACGTACAGCCGCGGCACGCCCAGGCGCATGCCGGTGAGGGCATGCGGGTCGGCGAGAGCGGGGTACGAGGGCGGGCGCACCGTCGACGCAGGCGGGATGCTCACCCACGGCTGCACGCGCCAGAAGTCGCCGCGCACCTGGTCGTCGTCGGCGACGACCGCGTCGAGCACGAGCAGAAGCTCGGCCATCGTGCGCGTGTAGGGCACGACGACGTCCATCGTCGGCACGAGCGGCCAGTTGCCGCGCACCGAGATGACGCCGCGGCTCGGCGTGTAGCAGCACAGCCCGTTGTTGCTGGCGGGGCCGCGGCCGCTCGACCAGGTCTCCTCGGCGAGCGCGAACGCCGCGAAGCTCGCCGCGAGGCCCGTGCCCGAGCCGTTCGAGGAGCCCGAACCGAAGGGCGCCGTCAGGTAGGCGGGGTTGTACGGGCTCTCGGCGCGGCCGTAGAGCCCGCGCTGCATGCCGCCGTTGGCCATGGGCGGCATGTTCGTGAGGCCGAGGCAGATCGCGCCGGCCGCGCGCAGGCGCTCGACCGTGAAGGCGTCGTGCTGGGCGACGAGGTCGGCGAAAGCCGGTGAGCCGCTCGCGACCGTGAGGCCGCGCACCATGTAGCTGTCTTTCGCCAGGTACGGGATGCCGTCGAGGGGGCCGAGCGCGGCCCCGGATGCCCGCCGCGCGTCGCTCGCCCGCGCCTCGTCGAGCGCCGCCGGGTTGTCGACCACGACGGCGTTCAGCGCGGGCCGCGAACCGTCGGCGGCGGGCTCGCGATCGTACGCCGCGATGCGGTCGAGGTAGCCCTGCACGAGCTCGACCGCGGTGGTGCGGCCCTCGGCCAGCGCCGCGGCCACGGTGACGATGCTCGTCTCGACCAGCGGGATGCGGCTCATCGCGCCGGAACCCGGGGCTGCTGCTGCGTGATGCAGTGGATGCCGCCGCCGCGCGCGAGGATCTCGCGGGCGTCGACCGTCACGACCTCGCGGCCGGGGTACGCGGCGCCCAGCAGCTCGCGTGCGCGCGCATCCGCCACCGGGTCGTCGTAGCCGCACGCGATGACGCCGCCGTTGACCGTGAGGTGGTTGACGTAGTTCCAGTCGACGAAGCCCTCGTCGTCGGTCAGTTGCGCCGGAGCGGGCAGGTCGATGAGGGTCAGGCTGCGGCCCGCCGCATCGGTCGCCTGCTCGAGCACGGCGCGCACCTCGCGCATGACGGCGTGGTCGGGGTGGCTCGCGTCGGGCTGCTCGTGCACGAGCACGGTGCCCGGCGCGGCGAAGGTGGCGATCATGTCGACGTGGCCGCGTGTGCCGAGCGGCTCGTAGTCGCGCGTGAGCCCGCGCGGCAGCCAGATGGTGTGCGTCGTGCCCAGGGTGCGGGCGAGCTCGGCCTCGACCCGCTCCTTCGTGGCGTAGCGGTTGCGGCCCGGGTCGAGCTGCACCGTCTCGGTCACCATGACGGTTCCCTCGCCGTCGACGTGGATGGCGCCGCCCTCGTTGACGAGCAACGACGGTACGCGGGTCACCCCCGCCTGCTCGAGCACGAACTCGGCGATGAGGGCATCGCGCGCGAAGGCGCCGCCCTGATCGCCCCAGGCGTTGAAGACCCAGTCGATGCCGCCGAGCTCGCCCGTCTCGTCGTCGATGACGAAGGTCGGGCCGATGTCGCGCATCCAGAAGTCGTCGAGGGGGGCCTCGACGATGTCGATCTCCGCACTCAGCAGCTGGCGCGCGCGCGTCAGCTCGCTCGGGTCGACGACCATCGTCACGGGCTCGAACGGCAGGATCGCGTGGGCCACGCTCGTCCACGCCGCGTACGTCGCCTCGCGGGCCGCGGAACTGTCGCCCATGACCTCTCCCTCGCGCGGGAAGGCCATCCAGATGCGGTCGTGCGGAGCGGTCTCCGCGGGCATGCGCCAGGTCATGCAGCGAGCCTAGCGAGGGGGCGCCCCGCCGTCTCGGGGTGGAGCCTGCCATACTGCGGTACCCCGTGTGCCACCGTGCACGGGCGGGGGGGATGGGGAACGATGGGCACGCTCACGTACGACTCGATGCTGTCGGCCGACTTCGACGACCGCACTCTCGCGCACCTGCAGATGGTCATGGGCGCCAAGCTGCGCCGCAACGAAGCCTTCTACTTCAGCTGGAAGGACGACGCCGCGATCGGCAACGGACGCAGCGTCATCTGGATGCACCCGACCATCCCGATCTCGTTCAAGTTCTTCGGCAGCAGGCCGCCGGCGATCAACCGCGACTGGATCGACGAGCTCGTGCTGCTCGCCAACACTCCTGCGGGGCTCTACCTGGTTCCGGAACCGACGACGCCCGCCAGCACCGCCAAGGAGGATTCGTGATGCGCACCACCATCCACT
The DNA here is from genome assembly GCA_001464255.1 of Actinomycetales bacterium Ga0077552. GTDB lineage: Bacteria > Actinomycetota > Actinomycetes > Actinomycetales > Microbacteriaceae > Microcella. The sequence goes on from LNFD01000290.1 coordinate 13,634, forward strand.
ACGACGGCGAGGAATACATCGTGCCGCGGCACGCGAGCGACCTGAAGGTCGAGATCGAGGCGATCCTCTCGACCGGCGAGGCCGGCTGGCTGCGGGTCAATCATGGGCGGGGCCAGTTGAAGACCGCCGACCTGCTGATCCATCCCGGTGTCGCGATCGGTCTCATCGACACGAGCGACCCGGAGCACGTCGCGGGCGAGGAGTAGCACCCGGACGAACCACGACGGGCCGGTCCCCCCGAAGGAACCGACCCGGCGTGGCGTTCGTGGGGTGTCAGCGCGCGGAGCGCGACCCGCGCGTGACGAGCCCGTAGATCAGCAGCACGAGGATCGCGCCGCCGATCGCGAGCAGCCACGTGGTGATGTCGAAGAAGCCCTCGAGGCCCACGCCGAACAGCTGGCTGCCGATGAAGCCGCCGAGCAGCGCGCCCACGACACCGAGCACGAGGGTGATGACCCAGCCGCCGCCCTGGTTGCCGGGCAGGATCGCCTTGGCGATGGCTCCTGCGATCAGTCCGAGGATGATCCATCCGATGATGCCCATGTCGACCTCCCAGTCGATTGCTTCGTGCTGGCCCCGTCGCTCAGGGCCCGCATGAGGTAACCACAGTCGCGTGCGCGCGCCCACCCCTTGCCAGGGCACCCGACCAGGTGATACGCGGCCTTAGCCGAGGGAGGGCGCGCGGTCAAGACCGTGCACCCGTCTTGCCCCCCAAACGGGGGTCATGCCACAGTGATGGGTCGAGCATCGACGAGCCGGGGGGAACCACCATGGCCGAGCAGCGGTGTCGCGGGAGGGGCGGTAATGGGAATTCTGAGATACCACAACGAGGAGTTCGATTTCGATGATCGGATGCTCGCTCATGTGCAGATCGTGATCAGCACGAAGCTCCGCCGGGGTGAGAACTTCTTCCTGACCTGGACGCTCCCGGTCAGCAGCGGCAGCGGTCGGCACGCCCTGTGGATCGACAACGGGGTGCCGCTGCACATCACCTTCTCGGGCTCGCGACCGCCGCAGATCAACCGGGAGTGGATCGAGTCGCTGATCCTGTCGTCGGCGACCGGAGCCGTTAACCTCGTCGACGATCCGCCGGTGGCGTCGGTCGACTGACCGGCTCGGGAGCGTTCAGTACTCGCTCTCGAGCCGGAGCGCAAGGCCTGTCGGAGGGCGCGGTGCCGCACCTACCGTGGACCGCGAAGGAAGGCTCCCGCCATGACCGCCGCACTGCTCCTCATCAACAACGAGCGCATCACGCTCGCCGATGACGCCGATCTGCCCGCCCTGATCGCCGCGATCATGACGGCGCTCGATCACGGTGGGGCGTTCGTGCACATCGACGGCGGTCGCGGAGATCAGTACGACGTGCTCATCACCGAGGGCACGCAGATCATCGTGCGCCACGGCAGCGCGTCAGTCGAGATCGTGGCCCCCGACGGCCCCTGGAATTCGAGCATCGACCTGGACATCTAGCCGTTCATCCCCGTCGGCGGGCTCGACGGCGAGCGCGGATCGGTGCTCAGCGCACCGAGCGGATCGGCAGCACCGCGAGGGCGCCGAGCACGCTGAGCGCGATCGCCGCCGGGAACAGCCCGACGAACCCGAATGCCAGCACGACCGCGCCCGCGATCGCCGGGGCGATGGTCTGGGGCAGGGTCGCGGCGATGTTGACGACCCCGAGGTCTTTCGCGTGCGCGTGCGAGTCGGGCAGCACCTGTGAGACGAGCGCGGTGTCGACGGCCTGGAAGGCGCCGAAGCCGAGCCCCGCGAGCAGCGCGAAGACGACCATGCCCTCGAAGGTCGGCCACACCCACGGCACGACCTGCGCGAGCCCGACGATGAGCGACGAGGCGACGACGAAGGGCTTGCGACGGCCGACGCGATCACTCCACGGGCCCGAGATCGCCACGGCGAGCACGAGCGTGGGCAGGGCAGCGGCCGAGACGAGCGGCAGCAGCACGACGGCCTCGTCGCCGAGCCCGATGTAGTCCTGCAGCAGGTACAGCTGGTACGCCACGACGAGGAAGTACCCGGTGTAGAGCAACAGCCGGCCCGTGAACGCCCAGAAGAAGTCGGGGTGCGCGATCGGGTTGACCCAGAAGGTGAGCAGGAAGTCGCGCAGCCGGAAGGCCGCCCGCGGCTCGCCGCGGTTGTCGCGCGGACCCGTGAACACCGCGAAGAGGGTCAGCAGCACGACCGAGACACCCGCGAGCACGAGGTACGCGCCGGGGATGCTGCCCGCGAGCAACGAGGCCAGGATGACCCCGCCGAGCGAGCCGACCATGGTCATCGCGCCGATCATGGCCGCGAAGGTGCCGCGCACCGCCTCGGGTACGCGGTCAGGCAGCATCGCCGAGTACGGGCCTTGCACGACGTTGAACGCGATCTGCACGAGGGTCCAGCACAGGGCGACCATGAGGATGCTGCTCGAGAGCCCGAGGGCGACGAGCGCGACGCCGCCGATGAGCGCCCCGCCGACGATGTACGGCGCCCGGTTGCCGAACCGGCTGCGCGTGCGGTCGCTGATCGTGCCCGCGACGGGTTGCGCGATCATCGCGGCGAGCGCGCCGATCGTCGTGACGATCGCGAGGTTCGCGACCTTGTTGACGGGGTCGAGCTGCTCGACCTGCAGCGGCAGCAGCACGGTCGGGATCGCGCCCCACAGGATGAAGATGCCGAGCGTCCCCGGCATGAACCACAGCAGGAGGCTACGCAGCGGGCCCTGGATGCGCACGCGCTCATCAGGCTGCGTGCCGTCGGCGGCGGGCGGGGTCGAGGTGGTCGTCACGGGCATCCTCTCGCGGCGCTCCCTTGCGCCGCTGCCAGCGTACGACGCGTGCGGCGCTCCGCGACCACGACCTAGTCTCGAGATCGTGACGACCCGCATCGACGCGACCTCGCTGAGCACCGACGAGCAGCTCTCGCTGCTGTCGGGAGCCGACTTCTGGCGCACCCGCGCGCTGCCCGAGCACGGCATCCCGGCCGCGATGATGGCCGACGGCCCGCACGGCCTGCGGGCGCAGCTCGAGGCGACCGACCACCTGGGTCTCGCGAGCAGCGTCGCGGCCACGTGCTTCCCGACCGCAGCGACACTCGCGAGCAGCTGGAGCCCCGAGCTCGTGCACGAGGTCGGCGAGGCCGTGGGCCGCGAGGCGCGCGCGCTCGGTGTCGACGTCGTGCTCGGGCCGGGCATGAACATCAAGCGGCACCCGCTGTGCGGCCGCAACTTCGAGTACTACAGCGAAGACCCGCTGCTGAGCGGCCTGCTGGCGGCGAGCGCCGTGCGGGGCATCCAGTCGACGGGTGTCGGGGCGTGCCTCAAGCACTTCGCCGTCAACAATCAGGAGCACCGCCGCTTCGTCATCGACGCGATCGTCGACGAGCGCACGCTGCACGAGCTGTACCTGCGGGGCTTCGAGATCGCCGTGCGCGCGAGCGCCCCGACCATGGTCATGGCCGCCTACAACCGCATCAACGGCGACCACGCGACCGATGCGCGCTGGCTGCTGACCGAGACCCTGCGCGAGCGCTGGGGCTTCGACGGCGTCGTGGTCAGCGACTGGGGCGCCACCGCCGACCGGCCCGCCGCCGTCAGCGCGGGCATGGACCTCGAGATGCCCGGCGGCGCCGGCACCGAGCCCGCGCTGCGCGCCGCTCTCGCCGCGGGCGCCCTCGACCCCGCCGACGTCGCGCGATCGGCGCAGCACGTCATCGACCTCGCGGTGCAGGCACGGGATGCCCGTGCCGACGCCTCCCGGACGATGGCCGAGCTGCTCGACCCGCACGACGCGCTCGCGCGCCGCGCGGCGGCGTCGAGCTCGGTCGTGCTCACGAACGACGGGATTCTGCCCCTCGCGCCCGCCACCCGCGTCGCCCTCATCGGCGCCTTCGCTGAGAGTCCTCGCTACCAGGGCAGCGGCAGCTCGCTCGTGACGCCCACCCGGCTCACGACCGCGCGTGCGGCGCTCGAGGCCGCCGGTCTCGAGGTGACCTACGCCCCCGGCTACGAGCCCGTGCGCTCGGCGCCCGACGCCGCGCTCATCGCCGAGGCCGTGGCGGTCGCCCGCGCGGCCGAGGTGGCGATCGTCATGGTGGGGCTTCCCGGCATCGCCGAGAGCGAGGGCTTCGACCGCGAGACGCTCGCGCTGCCCGCGCAGCACGACGCGCTCGTCGAGGCGGTCGCGGCGGCGAACCCGCGCACGGTCGTCGTGCTGAGCGTCGGGGCGCCCGTGCTGCTGCCGTGGCGCGACGAGGTCGCCGCCGTGCTGGTGAGCTATCTCGGCGGGCAGGCGAGCGGCGGGGCGCTCGCTGACGCGCTGCTGGGCGTCGTCGAGCCCGCCGGGCGTCTCGCCGAGACGTGGCCCGCGGCACAGGCTGACGTCGCCGCCGATCCCTTCTTCCCCGGCGACCTCGCCCAAGTGCACTACCGCGAGGGGCTGTTCGTCGGCTACCGGTACGCGACCACGGCCGGGGTGTCGCCCGCCTTCGCCTTCGGGCACGGCCTCGGCTACGGGTCGAGCAGATGGGGGTCGGCGCGTGCGAGCACCGCAACGTTGGCCGAAGGTGGCGGCCTGACCGTCGCGGTCGAGGTCACCAACACGGGCTCGACCCCGCGCACCGAAGTCGTGCAGGTCTATGCCCACGACCGCTCGGGCGTCGTGCTGCGACCGCGGCGCGAGCTCGTGGGCTTCGCGCGCGCGACGCTCGCACCCGGTGAGACCCGCACGGTCGAGGTCGCCGTCACCGCCGATGCGCTGCGCTTCTGGGACGTGCGGGTGCACGACTGGGTGCTGCCGCGCGGCCCGGTCGACCTCGAGGTCGCGCACTCGAGCGAGACGATCGAGGCCGTGGTGGCGATCGACGTGCTCGGCACGGCATCCGACTCGGCGGAGGGGCCGTCGACGGCGGCCATCGCGGCGAGCGATGAGCAGTGGGCGCGGCGCCTGGGCCGCGCCATCCCGAGCCCCGCACCGGCCCGGCCGTTCACGCGCGAGTCGACGCTCGGCGACATCGGCGGCACGCTCGTCGGCCGCGCGCTGCGCGGGGCGGTCGTGCGCATGGCGCCCGTCAGCGACGAGGATCGCGCCGACCCCGCCTCGCTCGCCCTCATCGAGCGCAGCATCGACGAGCTGCCGCTGCGCGGGCTCGCCCAGATGTCGCAGGGGAAGCTGTCATGGGCGGTGGTGGATGCCGTGGTTGCCCTCGCGAACCGGCGCCCGCTGCGGGCCGTCGCCTCGCTGGTTCGGCGGCGCTGAGCACGCGCGCGGGCGCACTCACCCGAAGAGTGCACCCGCGCGGGGCGGCGCGCACGGCGAAGCGCCGGGCGCCGCAGTCGGAGCGCTAGCCCCCTAGCGCTCCTCCTCCTCAGCGCGGGTGAGGCGCTGGGAGACGTAGACCGGGATGAACGAGAGCAGGATCAGCACGGTCGCGATGACGTTGACCTGCGTCGCCTCGTTGGGGCGGGCCATCTGGTTGAACATCCACAGCGGCAGGGTCTCGACGCCGGCCGGGGCCGTGAAGATCGTCACGACGATCTCGTCGAAGCTCAGCGCGAAGGCCAGCAGGCCGCCCGCGACGAAGGCCGTGCGGAACTGCGGGAAGGTCACGAGGCGGAACGTCTGCCACAGGCTCGCCCCGAGGTCCATCGAGGCCTCCTGCATGCTCGGGTTCATGCGGCGCAGCCGCGCGAACACGTTGTTGAACACCATGACGATGCAGAAGGTCGCGTGGGCGATGATCATGCCGAAGTAGCCGACCTGGATGCCCGCGGGCTCGAGCACGTTGTTGAACGAGTTGCTGAACGCCACACCCGTGACGACGCCCGGCAGGGCGATCGGCAGCACGATGAGCAGGTTGACGGTGTGCTTGCCGAAGAAGTCGTAGCGCTGGAGGGCGAAGGCCGCGAGCGTGCCGAGCACGAGCGCGATGACCATGGCCCCGGCGGCGACGATCGCCGAGTTGGTCACGGCCGTCCACAGCGCCTCGTTCTGGAAGGCGCGCACCCACCAGTCGAGCGTGAAGCCCGTGATCGGCCAGCTCGCGATGGGCGCGATGTTGAACGAGTTGATGATGACGAGGAACAGCGGAACGTACATGAACAGCAGCACGATCGCCACGACGATGCCGAAGGCGATACGCGTGCCGCGGGTGAGTCTCAGCATGCGCCGCTCACATCCTCTCGAGGGCGCCGGTGCGCCGGGTGACCAGCAGGTAGATGACGACGAAGGCGATCGGGATGACCGAGAACGCGGCCGCGACGGGCGGGTTGAGGTTGATGTTCGAAGCGATGATGCTGCCGATCATCTGCGCGTTCGCCCCGCCGACGAAGCGCGCCACGATGTAGTCGCCGAGGCTCAGCGAGAAGGTGAAGACGCTGCCGGCGATGAGCGCGGGCCAGAGCAGCGGCAGCACGACCGTGCGGATGGTCGTGAAGCCGTGCGCGCCGAGGTCGGACGAGGCATCGAAGAGGTTGACGGGGATCTGCCGGATGGCCGTGTAGACCGGCAGTGCCATGTACGGGAACCACAGGTAGGTGAGCGTGAGCACGACCGTGACGATGCTGAAGCCCGGGCCCGTGATGCCGAAGGGCGCCATGAGCCAGTTGAAGAAGCCCTCCTCGGTGAAGGTGATGCGCATGGCGAGGATCTTCACGAGGTAGCCGGCCCACAGGGGCAGCGTGATGGCGACGGCCAGCACGGCCCGCAGCCACGGCGAGGCGAGCTTGGCCATGAAGATGCCGAGCGGCACGGCGAACACCGCGCTCAGCAGGGTGACGGCGAGCGCGACCCCGAGGGTGCGCAGCGAGGTCGTGATGTACGCGGGCTCGCTGAACACGAGCACGAAGTTGTCGAGCGTGAAGCCCGGGATCACCTTCGAGGTGAAGGCGTCGATGTACCAGAAGGCCGTGACGAGCAGCAGCGCGAGCGACACGATGTAGAGGCCGATGAGCCAGGTGAGCGGCAGGCTCAGCAGCCCGACCAGGCGCATCCAGCGATGCCGGTAGAGCAGCGTCGAGAGCGGCTTGCTCGTTCTCGCCGTCGTCGTGGTCGTGGTCACGGTCGTCCTTCGCGGGGTGGGGTGAGGGGCGGGGTGGGGCGGTCGGCCCCGCTCCTCCGCGGGCGAGCGCTAGCCCTTGATGGTCGCCCAGGCGTTGGTCCAGTCCTGGAACGAGGTGCACTGCACCTCGGTGCGGCCGTCGATGCACTGCTCGATCGGGGTCGTCCAGTACCAGACGTTCTCGAAGTACTCCTCGTTGAGGGCGTTGAACTGCTCGCAGTGAGCAGCCGCCTCGTCGCTGAGCTCGCAGAACGCACCGTTGGCGGGAGCCATACCGAAGTTCATGGCGATGGCGCCGTTCACCTCAGCCGAGCTCGTGTAGTCCATCCAGAGGTACGCGCAGTTCGGGGCGTCCGACTCGCTCGAGATCATCCAGGCGTCCGACCAACCGGTCGAGCCCTCGACGGGCAGGGTGCCGCCGAACTTCTCGGTGTCCTCCGTGAACTTGCGCAGCACCTCCCACGAGGTGCCCGCGACGGTCGTGCCGCCGAGGAAGGAAGTGATCTGCGCGACCGGGTCGGCCCAGTACTCGGCGACGATCGCGTTCTGCTGCTTGAGCAGGTCGACCGCGGCGGCGAGCTGCGTCTCGTCGAGCGCGTAGGGGTTCTGGATGCCCAGCTCAGGCTGGTGGTACATCAGGTACACCGCGGCGTCGGCGATGTAGATCGGCGCGTCGTACGCGGTGATCTGGCCGGCGTAGGGGCTGTCGGCCTCCCACACGATGTCCCAGCTCTCGGGCGTCTCGGTGACGACCTCGGTGTTGTACTGCAGGATGTTGGCGCCGCGACCGATCGGAACGCCGTAGACCTTGCCGTTGATCGTGTCGTACAGCTGGCCCTGCATGCCCGGAACGATGTCGTCGCCGAAGTTCGGCAGCAGGTCGCGGTTGATCGGCGCAACGTCGCCACCGACGATGAGGCGCAGGCTCGCGTCGCCCGAGGCCGACACGAGGTCGTAGTCGCCCGTGCGCATGAGCTGCACCATCTCGTCGCTCGTGCCCGCGACCTTGCGGTTCACAACGCAGCCGGTCTCCTCGGTGAAGGTGTCGGCCCAGGCCGGCTCGACGAAGCCCGACCAGGCGATGATGTCGACCGAGCCCTCGGGCTCGCCGAGCGCCTCGAGCATGGGGACGTCGGGCACGTCGAAGACGAGCTCGCCCGAGCCCTCGTTCGCGGCGGGCGCGGCGCAGCCGGCCAGCATGAGCGCCGACACGGCGGTGACCGCCGAGAGCGCCATCAGTTTCTGTCGCATGTTTCCTCCTTGATGTGGGGGTGGTGCTGTGGTGGTGCTGTGGTGGTGCTGGGGTGGTGCCGGGGTGGTGCTGCTCGGGGTGGGCTTAGGGCACGATCGCGGCGTGCTCGGTCACCCAGACCGCGCGCACGGCATCGCCGCGGTGGTACGGCGCCGTGTCGCTCGGGGCGTGGTCGTTGTGACGCTCGGCGACGACGCGCAGCCCGTCGACGGTGTCGACGATGTACCGGGTCGTCGGGCCCGTGTAGACGGTCTCGACGATCGTGCCGTCGACGCAGGTCTCGTGGGCGGCGGGCTCTGTGCGGGCATCCATGAGGCGCACGCGCTCGGGGCGCACGCTGATGGCGGTCGCGACACCGGTGAGTCGCTCGGCGTGCGCAGCGTCGATGAGGTTCGACAGGCCGAGGAAGCTCGCGACGAAGGCCGTCTGCGGGTACTCGTAGACCTCGCGCGGCGTGCCGACCTGCTCGACCTTGCCGTTGTTGAAGACGGCGATGCGGTCGCTGAGGGTGAGCGCCTCCTCCTGGTCGTGCGTGACGAAGATGAAGGTGATGCCGACCTCGCGCTGAATCTGCTTGAGCTCGATCTGCATCTGTTCGCGCAACTGTTTGTCGAGGGCGCCGAGCGGCTCGTCGAGCAGCAGCACGCGCGGCTGCAGGATGAGCGCGCGGGCGAGGGCGATGCGCTGCCGTTGCCCGCCCGAGAGCTGGTGCGGCAGGCGGTCGGCGACGTGGCTCAAGCGCACCTGCTCGAGGGCCGTGGCGACGCGCTCGCGCTGCTCGGCCTTGGCGACCTTGCGCACGCGCAGGCCGTAGGCCACGTTCTCGGCGATCGACATGTGCGGGAAGAGCGCGTAGTCCTGGAACACCGTGTTGACGGTGCGGTCGAAGGGCGCAGCACCCGTGACGTCGGCGCCCGCGATCGCGATCGTGCCGCTCGTGACCTCTTCGAACCCCGCGATCAGGCGCAGCACGGTGGTCTTTCCCGAGCCGGAGGGGCCGAGCATCGAGAAGAACTCGCCCGACTCGACGGTCAGGGTGAGGTTGTCGACGGCGGTGGTCTCGCCGAAGCGCTTGGTGACGGCGGTCAGTTCGACGCCGCCGTGGCCGCGCTCGGGGTCAGCGGAGCCGGGCGCGCCGGGGGTGGTCGTCGCATGAGGGGCGGACATGGCGGCGTGAATCCTCCGAGACATCGTTGGTCGGTGCAATAACTGTAAACGTATAGTTTCATATCTTTTATTTCGATCGCATAACGGCGGTGTAACGCTCCGGGTCGCGTACCCGACAATGGGGGGCATGAGCATCCGCAGCGCCGCGCCCCGCTCGGGCCGACCGACCCGGTTGCACAGCGCCGTCTTCCAGCCCATCGGCGACGAGGGGCGCGCCGCCCTCGTCGAGCGCCGCATCGCGGAGGCGATCATGGGCGGCGTGCTCGCCGCCGGAGAGCGACTGCCCGCAGAGACCGAGCTCGCCGCGGCCTTCGGTGTCGCCCCCGCGACCGCGCGCGAGGCCCTGCTCGCCCTGCGCGAGCGAGGTCTCATCGTCACGCGGCGCGGCCGCACGGGCGGCAGCTTCATCGCCGACAGCGCCGACCCCGTGCGTTTCGCGACGCGCGCCCTGCTCGACGGATCGCGCGTGAGCCTGCGCGACGCCGCGCAGCACTACCTCGCCATCACCGCCGCCTGCGTCGAGCTCGCCGCCCGCCGCGCCGACGAGAGCGAGATCGCGATGATCGTCGCGCGCCTCGAGCGGGGCGACGACCACGACCTCGCCGCCTGGCGCCGCGCCTCCGACGACGCCGTCATCGAACTCGCCGCTCTCAGCCAGTCGGCGCGCCTCACGCGCGAGCAGATGAAGCTGCAGGGCGAGTTCTCGCCGCTGCTCGCCCTCATCGACACCGACCCCGCGAGCCGCGCCGAGAGCCGGGCGCACCTGCTCGCCGTGCTGCGCGCCGTCGGCGCGGGAGACGCCGAGGCCGCCGTGCGGGCGCTCCGCGCCAGCACGCGCGCCACGATCGACTGGCTCATCGCCTACCGCGAGCGGCACGCGAGTGCCGCCACCACCCCCATCGCGACCGTCGCGCCGCCGAACGCAGCGACGACCGCCGCACCGACCCGCACCGAGAGGAGCAGCACGTGAGCATCCACCCCGCCCCGCCCGCGTCTCGCACCACCGCCGAGCACCCCGTCGAGCTCGTGACCGAGTACTTCGCTCGCGCGATCGACGCCCTCGCCGAGTGGAAGGACACCCTCGCGATCGAGATCGCGGCCATGCGCCGCACCGGGCCCCTCACGACCGACCGCCTCGACGACGTCGTCGAGCCCTCGGCGTTGCGCCTGTTCGACACCGTCGACCTGCCCGTGTACGGCTCGGGCTTCATCGCGGCGCTCGACTCGCTCGCCGACGCCAACAGCCACCTCGCCTGGTGGCAGGGGCCCGAGCGGGCGCAGCTCGTGCTCGCCTCGCAGTCGGTCAACAAGGAGCACATCGACTACAGCGAGCTCGAGTGGTACCGCGTGCCGCTCGCGACGGGCGAGCCGCACGTCGCCGGCCCCTACGTCGACTACCTGTGCAGCGACGAGTACACGATCACCGTGGCGGCGCCCGTGCACGTCGACGGCGAGTTCGTCGGCGCCGTCGCGCTCGACCTGCTCATCGACCGTGTCGAGCGCGACCTCACCCCGCGCCTCGCGGCGTTCGGCGACGACATCTCGATCGTCAACGGTGTCGGCCGGGTGCTGCTCTCGACGAGCCCCGCGCGTGAGACGGGCGACACCATCCGCGGCGACGACCTCGCCGACTTCGAGCGCTTCGCCTGCGCGGGCATGGCGCTCGACGTGCTCATCGCGCGCTGAGCGGGGGGCGGCCTGACACAATGGCCGCATGTCGTCGTGGACCTTCCTCACCCATCATGCGCACGTGCTGCTCGAGGTGGCGAAGAACCCCGATGCGACGGTGCAGCAGCTCGCCGACGAGGTGGGCATCTCCACCCGCTCGACGGTGACGATCCTCGGCGACCTCGCCGCCACCGGGTACCTCGAGCGCGAGCGCCGCGGTCGCCGCAACCACTACGCCGTCGTGCCGACCGCCCCGCTGCGACACCCGTCGAACGCCGGCCACACGGTCGGCGAGCTCATCACCGCTCTCGCCGAGCTGCGCTGACCGCGCCCGCTAGGCTCGGCCCATGTCTGATCACGACGACCGCCCGGTGGGCTTCCTCGGCAAGCTCCGCAGCATGACGGCCATCACCTGGGTGCTGATCATCGGCCTCATGGCCATCACCCTCAGCGGCACGACCCTGCTGTTCGTGCTGCTCGGCGGCTAGCCGAGGATCACGGCCTTCTTCGCCTCGAACTCCTCGGGCGTCAGGATGCCCGCATCGCGCAGTTCTCCCAGCTGCTTGAGCTGCTCGAGCTTCGCGCTCATGTCGGTCGTCGGCGCGGCTGGCGCGGCGGCAGGCGCGGGGGCCGGAGCCGGCGCGGCGGCAGCCGGCGCGGCCGCGGTCTGCTGAGCCCACTGCGCCTGCTGGCGGCGCGAGACCTTGTTGTGCACCGAGCTGGCGACGGCGGCGTGGGTGGCGGTGCGGAGCAGTCTCATGGTCAGTCCTTCTCTGTCGAGTCGATCGCGGCGACGAGCGCCTCGACCTCGATCGGTCCTTCGGCGAGCAGCACGGCGCCCTCGTCCTCCCACGCGGCGAGCGCCGAGATCATCGACAGCTCCTCGTAGATGACGACGACGGCGACGCTGCCGGGCGACATGGCACCGCCGATCTCGTGGATGTCGTCGTCCTCGAGCAGGTACGAAGCGGCGCCGTCGAAGAAGCCCATGTCGACGCCGTCGATCTCGCCGAGGTCATGGGCGGGCGTGGTGACGACGTGGCCGTCGGCGCCCTTGCTGAGGAACTCGATGTCGAGCACCAGGATGCGCGCGGCATCCGACAGCTCGACGATGCGGCGGAAGCCCACCCCCGTGACCTTCCCGTCGGGGAACTCGATGACGACGTAGTCGATCGGTCCGAGGCGCTCTGTCGTGTGGGCCATCGATGCTCCATCCGCTCGGGCCGCCGCGGTGGGGGCCGGTGGCGCTCACTGTAGCGAGGCGAGGTGTCGGCGAGAAGGGTTTCTCGATGAACGCTCAGGCGTGACACGGACGTCGGGCTCCGCGACGATGGAGGGATGCACCCCGTGACCGACTTCATCGCCGACCTCGATGAGCCGGCGCGCTCGCTGCTCGACGGCCTGCGCGTCCGTGCACTCGAGCTGGTGCCCGACGCGGTCGAGGGCGTCTCGTACGGCATGCCCGCGCTGCTCCATCGCGGCACGGGGCTCGTCGCGATCGCGGTGACCCGAGCGGGGTACTCGCTCTACCCGTTCAGCGGGCAGGTGATCACCGCGCTGGCCGACGAGCTCGGCGATCTGCCGCGCTCGAAGGGGGCGGTCTCGTTCACGGATGCTCGACCCCTGCCGCCGGCGGCCTTCGACGCCCTCGTGCTCGCTCGTCGCGACGAGATCGACGCGGGGTTCGACCGCTCCCCCTGAAATCTGCGCGCCGGTGCCGGACATGGTGCAGTGTGAGAGCCGTGACCGATGCCGAGCGAGAGCAGCGTCTCCGCACGCTCGCCGAGGTCGTCGTCGAGCCCGTGCGGCGGTACCTCGCGCGTCGCACCGACGCGGCGACCGCCGACGAGGTTCTCAACGAGACCCTGCTCGTGTGCTGGCGCAGACTCGACGAGGTTCCGGTCGAGCCGGAGGAGAGCATCCCCTGGGCCATCGTCGTGGCCCGCAACCTGCTCGCCAACGCGCAGCGGGCCGAGCGGCGCCGCACCCGGCTCGTGGGGAAGATCATCGCGATCGACCCGCCCGCCACCGTGGTCGAGGTCGAGACCGAGGGGGCCGAGGCGTTCGCGGTGCGGGATGCCCTCACGAGGCTGCGCCGCGACGACGCCGAACTGCTGCGCCTGTGGGCGTGGGACGGCCTCGAGAGCCCGCAGCTGGCGACCGTGCTCGGCATCAGCGCCAACGCGGCGGCGATCCGGCTTCATCGGGCCAAGAAGCGCCTGCGTGACGAGCTTCTGAAATCGACAGCTCCCGCCGGACATGTCGAGGCAGAGGAAGGGAGCACCGATGCACGACGATGAGCGTTCGCTGCGCGATCAGCTGCAGCGCGCCGACCCGGCGCGCGACCTGGCTCCCCTCCCCCCGACGTGGCTCGACCACAGGATGGAGCAGATCATGACCGACGCCCCCCTCACCCCCATCGCCGACGTGCGCCGCAGCGCCGCGCTGCGCGTGTGGGTGCCGATCGCCGCCGTGGCGACCGCGGCCGCCGCAGCAGTCTCCATCGCCGTGCCGCTCATGCTGGGCGGAACCCCCACGGTCGAGCCCCTGGCCCTGCCCGAGGGCGGCGGGCTCGCGAGCGGCAGCTGCCTGCCCGTGAGCACCGAGACGCTGCAGGCGCAGGAGCAGGCCTTCGCCGCCCGCGTGCTGAGCGTCGAGGGCGACACCGTCACGCTCGAGGTGACCGAGCGCTTCGCGGGCGAGGTCGCCGACCGCGTCACCGTGCCGCAGGTCGACGAGCTCTCCAGCGACTTCTCGCTCGTGCCCTTCGCCGTCGGCGACAACTACCTGGTCACCGCGACCGACGGCGCCGTCACCGGATGCGGGCTCAGCGGTGCCGACACCGCCGAGCTGCGCGCGATCTACGCCGAGGCCTTCGGCGGCTGATGCCCTCGCGGCCCGACACGGGGC
>LNFD01000291.1 GCA_001464255.1 Actinomycetales bacterium Ga0077552
TCGGCGGCATCGGCCTGGTCTCGACCTTCGTGGCGCTGCTGCTCGCGAGCCTCTTCCCCGGCGGCATCACGCTGAGCGGCATCGACACCTGGGTGCTCGCGAGCCTCATCGTCTGGCTGATCACGGCGCTCGGCGGATGGCTGCTGCCCCTGCTGTTCCTGCGCGGGAAGCTCGCCGACCCGCGGCCCGCCGCGAAGTAGACCGGCACAGCGGGCGGTCAGCGCGCACCGATGCGGCCGTCGGCGCGCATCCAGGTGGCGTGCGTACTGTGAGAGCGCGTGAGGGACGCCGTTCGACGCTCCCCCGCCATCGCGTGAAGGGAACCGCAATGCGCAGCTCATCCTCCTCCTCCGGCTTCGACCTCCGCGAGGCCGTCGAGAACCTCCGCGACGCGTTCACGCCCCGAGGCGGGTCGCGCGGCGCGAGCGCGCACGGCGACCTGCGCACGGCCATCCTGACCGCCCTCGCGCACGAGGCGAAGAACGGCCACCAGATCATGCAGGCCATCGGGGCCGCGAGCGGCGGCGCCTGGATGCCCACCGCGAGCCAGGTGTACCCGACGCTGCAGCAGCTCGCCGACGAGGGCCTGCTCAGCACGCAGCACGACGGCGAGCGCACCGTCTACGCGCTCACCGACGCGGGCCGCGAGGCCGCGGCCGCGGCGAGCGCCGAGTCGAGCGCGCACGACACCACGCGCGACGCGTGGGGCATGGGCGACTGGAGCGACCGCATGAGCGGGCGCTGGAACGACCACTGGAACGAGCGCACCGCGGCGGTTCCGCGCGCGGGCGCCAAGCTCGCCCAGGCGGCCGCACAGGTGGCGCAGACCGGCACGCGCGAGCAGCAGGAGCGCGCCGCCGCCCTGCTCGACCAGACGCGCAAGGCGCTGTACGCCATCCTCGCCGAAGACTAGATCGTGCCGACCGAGGGCGCAGGGCGTGCTCCGACGACCGATCCGGCCCTGAAGGCCCGCTACCGCCGCATCATGCGCTTCGCGGCGCGCGCCCTCGCCCAGGCCTGGTGGTTCGAGCTCGTGCTGCCGCGGTTCGGGCTCGCGCGGTTCGCGGCGCGCGGGCGCATCCGTCGCCTGCAGGTGCTCGCGCGGCGGTTCC
Organism: Actinomycetales bacterium Ga0077552; assembly: GCA_001464255.1. Classification (GTDB taxonomy): domain Bacteria; phylum Actinomycetota; class Actinomycetes; order Actinomycetales; family Microbacteriaceae; genus Microcella. Next base: position 1,113 of record LNFD01000291.1, read on the forward strand.
ACGACCTCGCCGCCGACCTCGGCGGGCTCATGATCAAGGTCGGGCAGTTCCTCTCATCGCGCCTCGACATCCTGCCGCCCGAGATCACGCGCGAGCTCGAGGGCCTGCAAGACGAAGTGGCCCCCGAGCCCTTCGCGCGCATCGTCGAGCAGATCGAGCGCGAGCTGGGCATCCCGCTCGATCGGGCCTTCGCGAGCATCGACGAGACCCCGATCGCGGCCGCCTCGCTCGGTCAGGCGCATCGCGCGCGCCTCTCGCCCGGCATCGCCGCCGACGAGGGCTTCGAGAACGTCGTCATCAAGGTGCTCCGGCCCGGCATCGAGCAGATCGTCGAGGTCGACCTCGCCGCCCTGCGCCGCGTGGGGCGCTGGCTCTCGCGCGTCAAGCTCGTCAACCGCCGGGCCGACGCCCCCGCGCTCGTGGAGGAGTTCGCCACGACGAGCCTCGAAGAGATCGACTACGGGCACGAGGCCATCAACGTCGAGCGCTTCGCGGGCGACTTCGCCGACGACCCGCGCGTCGGCACGCCCGTCGTGGTGTGGGAGCGCAGCGCTCGCCGTGTGCTGACCCTCAGCGACGTGACGGCCATCAAGATCACCGACGTCGCGGGCCTCGTGGCCGCCGGCATCGACCCGAACGCGGTCGCCGCTGAACTCGCCCGCGCCACGTTCGAGCAGATCTTCGTCGCGGGCTTCTTCCACGCCGACCCGCACCCGGGCAACATCTTCGTCACCCCGAGCGCCGAGCACGGCTTCACCCTCACCTTCATCGACTTCGGCATGATGGGCGAGATCCCCGACGACCTGCGGCAGGGGCTCCAGCAGTTCATCTTCGCCGTCGCCGCGCGCGATGCCCGCGGCTGGGTCGTCGCGACGCAGCGCCTCGGGGTGCTGCTGCCGAGCGCCGACACCGTCGAGCTCGAGCGCGCCATCACGGCGCTCTTCGACCGCTTCGGCGGCATGGGCGTCGCCGAGCTGACGCGCATCGACCCGCGCGAACTCGAGCAGTTCGCGCTGCAGTTCAGCGAGCTCGTGCGCACGCTGCCGTTCCAGCTGCCCGAGAACTACCTGCTGCTCGTGCGCACTATCTCGCTCATCTCGGGCGTCACGAGCGCCCTCAACCGCGACTTCAACATGTGGGACGCCGTCGATCCCTTCGCCCGCACTCTGCTCAACGGCGGCGGCGCATCCACTCTGCGCTCGGTCGGCCGCGAGGGCGTCGCGATCCTCTCCGCGCTCGCGCGCCTGCCCCAACGCGTGGATGCTCTCGCCACGCGCCTCGGCCGCGGCGAGCTCGCCACCCGCAGCCCCGAGGTCGAGCAGCGCCTGCGCGTGCTCGATGGCAGCGTTCGCCGCGCGACCTCGGCGATCCTCTTCGCGGGGCTCCTCGTCGGCGGCATCCTGCTGCGCTCGAGCGACGAGGTGCTCAGCTGGGTGCTGCTCGGCGCCTCGGCGCTGCCCCTGCTGCACGTCGTGCTGCCCTGGCGCCTGCGGTAGCCCGCGCACACGCCATCGTCGGCGCGAACGTGCAGCGCGTCACATCACGAGCGCGAGATTGCGACCTGAGGATGAGTTAGCTACGACCGCTCGCTGCTAGCGTCAAGAGCGTTCCGTGCATCACGACATCTCGGGGGTACTGTGCACATCTGGAGACGATGGGTCTTTCCCATCCTCAGCATTCTCATCGCGGCGACGATCGCCGTCTCGGTCGCGAAGCTCGCGTTCTTTCCTGACGAACAGTCGTCGGCCGAGCAGCCGTTCGCCCAGATCAGCGACCCGCTCGTGCCGGTCGAGCGCGGAAGCCTGGTCAACGAGCTCGCCCTCACGGGGTCGATCGCGCGCGATGAGACCTACGCGCTCAAGTCTGAAGTTGCGGGCACCGTCGTTACTACGCACGTCGGCAATGGCACGAGCGTGACTGCGGGGCAGGCACTGTTCACCATCAGACTCGACACGAATCGACGGCTCGTCGACATTGTGGCTCCCGAAGCCGGCACAGTGAGCGAGCTGGCCCTGGTCACAGGGCAGTCGACCTCTGTCGGTGTCGAGATCGCGTCGCTCTCGCCGCAGCGATTCCATGTGTTGAGCACCGTCGAACCGGTGCAGCTGTACCGGCTGATCGATGCGCCCACCGAGGCAACCGTCACCATCACGGGCGGCCCCGCGCCGTTCGCGTGCAGCGGGCTCGCGACCCAGGTCGCGCAAGACGGCACGACGAGCGTGCGGTGCGCCGTTCCCGCAGAGCAGGTCGTGTTTCCCGGCCTGCCCGTGCAGCTCGTGGTCGACGTCGGCGCTGTCGCGGATGCGCTGCTGATCCCGACGACGGCCGTCAAGGGCGGATCAGGAAGCGGGCTGGTCTGGCTCGACGCAGGCGATGGGAGCGATCCGGAGGAGCGGGAGGTGACGCTCGGCATCAGCGACGGCACCATGGTCGAGGTGCTCGACGGGCTGAACGAGGGCGACATGATTCGCCAGTTCGTCCCCGGGTTGGCCGCACCCGTCGAAGAGATCTGCTACGAGATCGCACCGGGCGAGGAGTACTGCGAGACGGGCGTCACCTGGTGACCCTCGTCTCACTGCGAGGCGTCGCGAAGCAGGTGCTCTTGCCCGACGACTCACGACTCGACATCCTTCATGCGGTCGATCTCGACGTCGACGCGGGAGACCATGTGTCGATCGTCGGTCGGAGCGGCTCAGGCAAGACGACGTTGCTCAACATTCTCGGTCTGCTCGATTCCCCGAGTGCCGGCGAGGTTCAGTTCGGCGACGAGTCGACGCTCACCATGCGGGCGGGTCGGCTCGACCGGATGCGCGGCGCGAACGTCGGATTCGTCTTCCAGCAGTTCAATCTGCTCGCTGGTCGAACCGCCCTCGAGAACGTCGCCATGCCGCTGAGCTACGCATCCGGAGCTTTGTTCTGGAAGCGGGATGCCCTCGCCGCCGCCATGCTCGACCGGGTCGGGCTTAGCCATCGGTTGTCGTCGCTCCCCGATCGATTGTCGGGCGGCGAACAGCAGCGAGTGGCCATCGCCCGCGCTCTCGTGCGCAGCCCGCGCCTGATCCTCGCCGACGAACCGACCGGGGCGCTCGATGTCGAGACGGGTGCGAGCGTCATGTCGTTGCTCGACGAGGTCGCCTCAGAGTCCGGCGCCGCGCTCGTCACCATCACGCACGATCTGCACGTGGCCGCCCGTGCCCGCCGCCACTACCGGCTCGATGCCGGCGTATTGCAACCGGTCGACCTCGACCACGCTTTCGCCGCGAGCGCCCACGCCGAACGCTCCGTTGTGGTTGCCGAACCGGGAGCACCGCGATGACCGCGCGGCTGAGCCTCGCTCCGGCCGCAGGCGCTCTCGCTGACGCCTGGTCCGAGCTGCGCGTCCACAAGTTGCGCGTGCTTCTGAGCCTCATCGGCATCGCCGTCGCGGTCGGTGCACTCACCGCCGTCGTCGCGCTCGGCGAGCTGCAGCGCCAGGTGATGGCAGAGCAGTCGGATCGATACGGGGGGCGAATCGCGACGATCATGGTCGGGGCGAGCCGCGACGACGGCGCGCCCATGGACTGGGATGCGATGGATGCCCGATTCGAGCGCGTTGCGGAACGATACGCGTTCAGCCGCACCTCGCGCATCGTCGATGGCGCGGTCACCGTGCCCGTGCAGCTCCCCGAGGGGGTCACCCAGCTGCCGTCGAGACTCGTCGACCCTGACTACGCGGCCATGCATCGGCTCACCCTGCTCGAAGGTCGATGGTTCGTCGAGGGCGACACCGAGTTGCTCGCGCCGCCGGTGGTCATCAGCGAAGCGCTATGGGACATGATCGGGCGGGTACCGGTGGCGCAGCATCCCACCATCACTATGACGGGCGATCTCGCTGGCACCTACCAAGTGGTCGGCGTGACGCCTCGCGATGGCCCGTGGGATACGACTCCGCGCGTCGACCTGCTGTACGACACGTACCGCGAACGGCTCGGTGCCATGCCGAGCGACGTTGCCGTCATGCGCGAGATCTGGGTTCCGCCGACGATCGTCGATGAGCTCGGCCCCGTTCTCGCCATGGACATGCGCGCCGGGGCGGAACCGGGCCTCACGATCTCCGTCAACCGCACGGACTGGGGGGCGCAAGCGGGATTCGCCGACTCAGCCCTGATCTTCCAGCTGGTCACCGGGGCGATCGCGGGCATCGTGCTGCTACTCGGAGCACTGAGCCTCATCAACATTCAGCTCGTCGCGATGCGGCAACGGATCCGCGAGATCGGCGTGCGACGCAGCTTCGGAGCCACATCGGGGCGCATCTTCACCTCCGTCTTTCTCGAGAGCGTGGTGGCGACGACCGTCGCCGGCGCCGTCGGCATCGTGCTCGTCGTCCTGGTGATGCGTAGTGACTGGGTGATCGAGCTGATGTTCCCGGGCATTCAAGACGTTCCGCCCTTCCCCTTCTCCGCCGCGATCACGGGGCTCGTCGCCTCCGTCATCGTCGGCGCGATCGCCGGGCTCATCCCCGCGCTCGTCGCACTGCGGGTGAAGGTCATCGACGCCATCCGGTTCTGATGTGGTCACCGCTGACGGTGATGGATGCTCGCTAGGGTTGCGCGCATGCGCACTCCCACTCGGCTCGCCCTCGCCGTCACGCTCGCGGCCGGCTTCGCCCTCGCACTCGCTCCGAGCGCGGCCCTGGCCGACACGAGCGACTTCACGTTCGACTCGTTCGACGCCGACTACACCCTCAGTCGAGAGGCCGACGGCACGGCGACCCTGCAGGTCGTCGAGACGATCGTCGCGCGGTTTCCCGACTTCGATCAGAACCGCGGCATCATCCGGGCGATCCCCGACGACTACGACGGCGTGCCGCTCAACACGCAGGTCATCAGTGTCGTCGACGAGAACGGCGACCCGGTGCCCTACGAGTCGGCGTACTCCGACGGTTTCGTCGAGCTCGCCCTCGGCAGCGACGACTTCGTGCGCGGCGTGCAGACCTACGTCATCACCTACGCGCAGCAGAACGTCGTGCGCTCGTTCGACGACACCGCCTCAGACGAGTTCTACTGGGACGTCAACGGCACCGGCTGGGGCCAGCCCTTCGGCCGCGTGAGCGCGACGGTCACGCTCGCCCCCGACGTGGCCGCGGCGCTCACGGGAAACGTAGCCTGCTACGTCGGCGCCTTCGGCGAGAACGAATTCTGCACGATCGAGGATGCGGGCGGCATCTTCACCGCGGCCGCCACCGACCTCGCTCCCGCCGAGACGCTCACCGTGGCCATCGGCTTCGCACCCGGCACATTCCTCACCCCCGAGCCCACTCCCCCGCCCGAGCCGCAGGAGGTGCCGTTGTGGATGCACGCGCTCTCGGGCGGCGTCGGCCTCGCGAGCCTCAGCGCGCTCGCCGCGGCAATCGTGTCGCGGGTGCGCGCGGGCACGAGCGCGAAGAGCCGTGGCGCGATCGTCGCGCAGTACTCCGAGCCCGAGGGCATCGACATCGTGCAGTCGGCGCATCTCGTCGGCCGACCGGCGAGCGGCATTCCGGCCGCTGTCGTGCGCCTGGCCGTGCGCAAGAATCTGCGCATCCTGGCCTATGCGGTCGATGAGGGCGGGGCGCCCTACACGCTCCAGTACCTCGGTGACGATCGGGCCGACGCGCTCGACCTCGCCCTGCTCGACGCGCTCTTCGGCACCGATCGGGTCGCCGGGGCGCTGACCCCCTACGGCGAGTACGACTCGGCACTCGCGGTGTCGCTTGACGCGCTGTCGACGAGCGCGGCATCGTCGCTCGGCGCAAGCCCCCCGGTCGCGGGTTCGGCTGGCTCATGCTCGCCGCGCAGTGGCTGCTGCAGGCTCTCGCGTTCGGCGCGATCGTCGTGTCGACGGGGCTGTTCCTGAACGTCAGCCCGCTCGCCTTCGTGTCGCTGCTCGTCGCCTTCCTCGCCGGTTTCGCGGCCTTCGGCCTCGCCATCCGTCCCCTGCAGCTGACCGAGAAGGGTCGCGCGGCGAAAGATCACCTCGAAGGCCTCAAGCTCTATCTCACCGTCGCCGAAGAGGAGCGCCTGCGCGTGTTGCAGAGCCCGCAGGGTGCCGAGCGCGTCGACGTGGGCGACAACCTTCAGCTCGTGAAGCTCTACGAGAAGCTGCTGCCCTGGGCGGTCGTCTGGGGCGTCGAAGACCAGTGGATGCGCGAACTCGCCGTGCGCGTCGCCGCCACCGACACCACCCCCGACTGGTTCGTGGGGAGCAACGGGTTCGAGGTCGCGCTCTTCACCTCGGCCGTGCGGGGCATGACCGCGACGACGACTGCGCCGGTTTCGAGCTCGTCGTGGTCGGGCAGCGGCGGCGGCAGCTTCTCGGGCGGCTCGTTCGGCGGCGGGTTCTCCGGTGGCGGCGGCGGAGGCGGCGGAGGCGGCGGGCGCTAGCCCTGACGTGAGCGCCACCAGCGCATCGAGAGCAACGACGCGAGCGCGACGCCGAGCGCGTTGACGAGCACGTCGTCGATCGACGACACGCGCCCGAGCTGCAGCACGAACTGCAGGGTCTCGACAACGACCGCGAGCCCGGCGCCGACGAGCGCGACGACTGCCGGCACCCATCGGGGGCGCGCCAACCGCAGCCGAATCGGCAGGAAGAACCCGACCGCGGCAAAGGCCAACAGGTTGCCGACCAGTTGCACGATCGTGTCGCCGCCGCGCAGCACGTCGAGCAGGTCGCGCAGCGGCATGAGCTGCAGCCCGCCGGCCCCACCCGTCGGGGTGAGGATCATCCACAGCCACGGGGCCGTGCCTACGAGCATCCCGATCTCGCTGATGCTCGCCCGCAGCGCCCACGATCGCGACCAACCCGAGCGCACGCGGGCCCGCACGAGCAGGGCGACGGCGAGCGCGCCGAGCGGCACCCCCACGAGCAGCGTGATCAGGATGACCGGGCCGTAGCGTTCGGTGATCGACGTCATGCGGGGCGAAGGTCGAGTCGCGCGGTCAGGCCGCGGGTGCCCGGTGGTCGATAGCGAGCCAGCTGGTGAGCACGCGGCGCAGCGCCGGTTCTTTCGCGCGAATGTCGTCAGCGTCGGCGAAGGCGATGAGCCCGCGGATGTCGGACGCCCACTCTACCAGCCCCTCGTCGTCGGCGAGCACCGGGGCGCCCTTCTTGTCCTCCGGTCGCGTGGCACCCATGTGCAGCACGAGCTTCACGAGGCCCTGCTTGTTGCGCATGTTCATCGTGATGCGGTCTTCGCCGTTGAGCACGTAGCTCGGGGCGTTCCACTTGACGTGCTCGGAGAGGTCGGCGCCGACCGAGCCGATGATGTCGCGCAGCAGCTGCACCTGCGCTCGAGTGGCATCGTCGAGGTCGCTCACGAGGTCGTCGATCGAGACCTGCTTCGCGGGTGCCATGGAGCGAGTGTACGAGCGGTGGGGCGTTTGCGGAATGACAGACCGCCGCGCAGATGCAGGCGAGCGAGAGGCAATTCCGAGAATGAGCTCGGGCCCTATCCCACGCGATCCGCGAGAAAATCCCATCGAAGAGCTATCGGCATGCCGAAGTTGGAGCCTCGTCAGGTTCACGCGCAACTCGACGGAGTCAGCGAACGCTGACCGCGCGTCGCTGACGGGTGAGGAGGACCACGGCAGGCAGGGCGACGAGGTGGAGGACCCGAGCGAAAGGCGCTGGTCGGTGCGGCCGCCCAGGAACTCGCACGCCGCGCCGAGACTCTGGCCGCAGCGCGGGAGAGCGCAACGCTCGACATTGGCGTAGTGAAACAGCCAGAGCAGCTCGACGAGGATTCGGCACCTGACGACGCGCAGGACGGCAGAAGTCGGCGAATGCGGGTAGTCGGGGTGGCTGGCGTGATCGCAGCCCTGCTGTCCATCCCAACCCTGGGCTGGGCGCTGAGACCCCCTCGCGATCTTCGACGAGCCGGAAAGTCAAGAAGATCGCGAGTGGGCAGAGCGTCTCTCGCAGGGCTACGCGTCGAACATCACGCAAGGCCCGCGGGTTACTCCATTGGGGAATGACCGCTTCGGCATCGTGTATCGAGCGTCGACTGTGCCCGACGGACGGAGCACCGAATGGGACCTGTACTGCATCGTCATCGCCGATCTACCTGAAGGGTCAGCTGGTTGGGGTGGCGGCGGCGACTGCGTATTGCCATCCGTGTTCAAAGAAGCAGGCGTAGTCGCGCAACTGGACGGGCCCGTCGGTACTACCTACGGTTCTGAGCTTTTCGCTTGGGGTCCCGTGGGTCGACCTCGGCTTGATGACGATCAGAGCCTCCGAAGCAATGGACGACTCCCGAGCGTGCTCGATGTCATCGCCTTCGGAGCATTCGGAGGCGCCGAAGTGTCCGACCCGTTCGAGGGCCTCGACGAGTCTGACCGCCTTCTCATGGGACCCTCCGCGGTCTATGTCTCAAGAGAGGCGGAGAGTAGCGGCGCCGACTTCCTTGCGTATCTCATCGGCGGTACGGACCCCGACGCCGAGCCAGAGTATTGCCTGCAGGCCCGCCATCCTGACGTGGACTCCACGACGAGCTGTGCCCCGCTTTCTCGCGTCGAGCGAAACGGCCTCACGGTGCAACTCCGCACTCCCGAGAGCACCTGGACCGTCGGAGTAAACCTCGATGGTTCGATCAGCTCCAGTGTGTTCGCGCTTGCGGCAGATTAGCGACTGAAGTCGAGCCCGTTGAGCCGAGTCGTCGATAGACCGCCAAGGGGAACCAACTGAGATCGTCACATTTCCGCAAACGAGATCTCGTGTTTCCGCAAACGACTCGCGGTGCACCTGCTACAGGTTTACTCGAACCCCGCACCTGGGGTCATCACACCTCAAGAACTACTCTTCCGCTCGAGCCCCCGCAACCAGGAAAGTTCGACAACCGGAACTCGTCGGCGAGCCCGCCAACTGAGGGCTGACGAAGCAGAAGCTGTCGCGACCCGTTACCTCGCGGTGCGCAACGTTCGAACCGTCGCCGCCGAGTTCGGCCTTTCCCGGACTACCGTGGCCCGAATCCTGAGCGATCGCGGAATCGACGCGTCACGAAGGATGACCGAGGGCCAGATAGCGATCGCCGTCGAACTCTACGAAAGTGGCCAGTCGAGTGCCGTGATCGGCAAGCAGTTAGGCTTCGACAATCACACGATCTTGAAGGGGCTGCGAAGCCGCGGCGTCAGGATCAGGCTGGCGGCCGCTCAAAGGCGAGAGGGTGATTCAGGAAGCGTCTCCTAAAGGGTCAGCCTCCCGTCGAGACGATGACGCTGCAGACGCCCCCCGGTTCGCAGTCGGTCGGGTCGAGGTCTCAATTCAGCTTCCAAGACAGCAAGCTCACGTTGCCGCCGCTGCACCTCATCGAGCTTTTCCTCGAGCAGAGTTGAGACATGAGCGCAGGGCGCTTCGCCCGCGTCGCGGATGTTGATCACACTGGCGATCTCAGCAAGGGTGAGACCCGCCGATTGCGCGGATCGAATGAAGTTCAGTCGCGATACGGCCGCGTGGTCATAGCGGCGATAGCCATTTCCTTCACGCGCAGAGGGCGAAAGAAGTCCTCGTCGCTCATAGAAACGGATTGTCTGTGAGGGAACACCGCTGACGTTGGACAGGTCGCCGATCTTCATGGGCTCCATTTCACCACTTGACCTTGCATCGCGCTACAAGGTTTATTCTCCGAGAATGGAGATCACGCTGCAGTACTTCACTGGTTGCCCGAATTGGTCGATCGCCGCCGAGCGCTTGGCGACGATCGCCTCCGAACGCCCCGACATCACCGTTCTTCACCGGCTCGTCGAAACGTTCGATGACGCGGAGAAGCTCGGCTTCCGCGGCTCGCCCAGCATTCTCGTCGACGGAGTGGACCCGTTCGCCGACTCGTCGGCACCCGTCGGCCTGGCCTGCCGTGTGTACAGCACACCCGCAGGTCGCGCTGGCGCCCCCACTCTGGAACAACTGCGCATGGCGATCACCGCACAGCACGATGGAGTCGCACTGTGAACGCGGAGTACGACCTGTTCGTCATCGGTGCCGGCATGGCAGGGACCACTGCGGCCAACCGCTGCGCGTCCCAAGGCTGGAAAGTCGGCATCGTCGACACCCTTCCCTACGGAGGCACCTGCGCTCTTCGCGGCTGCGACCCCAAGAAAATTCTCCGCCGAGGCGCCGAAATCATCGACGATGCACGCCTCATGCACGGCAAAGGCGTTAACCAGAATGGCCTCACACTCGATTGGCCCGCCCTCATGCGGCACAAGCACGGCTTCACCGACGATATTCCAGGCGCCATGGAGTCCACGCTGAAACGGAACGGTGTGTCCACGTTCCACGGCGATGCCCGATTCGTCAGCCGCCATCACGTCGACATCAACGGCGAACAGCATTCCGCAGCACGATTTCTCATCGCCACCGGAGCCCGCCCTCGGCCGCTCGAGTTCTCCGGCCAGGAGCTTCTGGTCGACAGCACCGAATTCCTGAACCTCGAAGCGCTGCCCAGAAGAATCGTGTTCGTCGGCGGCGGGTTTGTTTCCTTCGAGTTGGCGCACATCGCAGCGCGCGCTGGCGTGGAGTGCGTGATCATCGACCACGGCACAAAGCCGCTGCGCGCATTCGACCCGGACCTCGTAGATCTGCTTGTGCGCCGCAGCGAACAGGCTGGAATACGAGTGCACCACAGCACCTCCGTGAGCGCAGTCACGCACACCTCCACGGGCTTTCACGTTGCAATCGAGCGGGACCGCGCGACGTCCAACATCGACGCCGACCTTGTGGTGCACGGAGCGGGCCGCGTACCCAACTTCGACGGCCTCGATCTGGAGGCAGCCGATATCGCGCACGGGCCACAGGGCATTGACGTCTTCGGGCACTTGCAGAGCCGTAGCAATCCGTACGTCTATGCAGCAGGTGACGCGGCGGGCACCCCGGGCGAACGCCTGACGCCGGTGGCCGTCGTCGAAGGTAAGGTCGCCGCATCCAACATGCTCAAAGGCATCGAGACCGTGCCCGACTACGCCGGCGTGCCCTCGACGGTGTTTACGATTCCAGAACTAAACCGGGTCGGGATGCTCGAACAAGAAGCTGCACGCGATGGTCGAGAGATTTCTGTGCGCTACCACGACACCAGCGGCTGGTACAGCAATTACCGAATCGGTGAGACTACCGCCGCCACGAAGGTGATCGTAGATCCAGCGACCGACTTGATTCTCGGGGCGCACCTACTCGGCCCAGGCTATTCAGAAGTGATCAACACGTTTGGCCTCGCCATCAAGCTCGGACTCACCACCCGACAGCTGAAGTCCGTGACGGCCACCTATCCTTCCGTCGGCTCCGACCTCGGCTCCATGTTCTGACAAATGCGATCCCGAGCGGCGCCGAAAGGCGTACAACACTGCTGATGAAAACCCGTTCAGATATTCCGGTCGGATATTCCGGTCGGTGCCCCTGGAGGGACTCGAACCCCCAACCCTTTCCTTAGGACGGAACTGCTCTTCCATTGAGCTACAGAGGCGGTGCATCCAGTGTATTCGCCGGGGTATCGCTAGGCGGCGCCGAACGACGCGAGCAACTTCGCAGCGCGACCGCGCACCGATTTGTGGCGGTTCGTGGTCAGGGCGCGCAGTTCCGGCACGAGCCACGCGGCGAGCTCGGGGCGCTGCCGGGCGAAGTGAGCGAGAGAGTCAGCGGTGGTGTTCTGCACGATCCAGTCGTCGTAGTGCAGGTTCGCCTGCATGAGGGCGATGGCCGCGTCGCGCTGCGGCAGGGTCATGTGGGCGTCGAGCCGCACGAAGACTATCGAGAGCGTCCACTTGGTCGAGGCCTGGTCGATCTGGGCGACCCAGCCGAGCAGGTCGTCGAGGTGCGCGGCCACCCACTCGGGCCGCTGCTGCGCGACGCGCTTGACCGCGCTCGACACGCGCAGCCGCACCACGGCATCCTCGCTGCGATAGCACGCAACGAGCTCGGCGAGCAGGCCCCGATCGGCCAGTACCTCGTCGACGACGCTCACGGTGTTGCCGAGCGAGTTCGGATGCCCGCCCGTCAACGGCCCCTCGAAACGGCTCACCGGCATGCCGCCAGGGTAGCCCCGCCGCGAACTAGATTCGGAGCATGGTCACCGACGACTCCCCCGCCTTCCACCCCGACCTCACGCGCGCGCGGTTCATGCCGCGCACCTCGGCCACGCGGGGCAACCGCCGGCTGCTGCGCGCGCTCACCCGAATCGGGCGCGGGCGCCCGCCGAAGGGCGGCGAGCTCGTCGATCTGGGCGACAGGGTCACGTTGCGCGTGCACCGCCCTGCGGCGACGGATGCTGGCCAGCGCCGCCCGGCCATCCTGCACCTGCACGGCGGAGGCCTCATCATCGGCTCGGCCACCCAGGGCGACCCCCTGTGCCGGCGCCTCGCCGACGAGCTCGGAGCCGTCGCCGCGAGCGTCGACTACCGCATGCCGCCCGAGCACCCCTACCCGACGCCGCTCGACGATGCCTACGCCGCGCTGCAGTGGTTGGCCGCGCAGCCCGAGGTCGACCCGACACGCATCGCCGTGATCGGCGAGAGCGCCGGAGGCGGGCTCGCCGCATCCCTCGCCCTGCTCGCTCGCGACCGCGGCGAGATCGCGCTGGCCGGTCAGGTGCTGGCGTATCCGATGCTGGATGACCGCACCGACTCGCCCGCGGCCGCCCACCCGCGCATGCTGCGGCTCTGGAACGGCCCCAGCAACCGCCTGGGCTGGGGCATGTACCTCGGCGCGGGCACGGCCGGTCCCGCCGCCACGCCCCTCGACGCCGCGACCCTCGAGCGCGCGGTGCCGGCGCGCCGCACCGACCTCAGCGGCCTACCCGCGGCGTGGATCGGCGTCGGCACCCTCGACCTCTTCCACTCCGAAGTTGTGGAATACGCGCGGCGGCTCACCGAGGCGGGCGTGGAGTGCGAGCTGCACGTCATCCCGGGCGCGTACCACGGGTTCGACGCGAGCGAGCCGACCGCCGGGGTCTCGCGCGACTTCGTGCAGCGCCAGGTCGACGCGCTGCGCGGCATGCTCGCCGCGCGCTGACCCGCACCTAGGCGGCGAGCGGTGCGAGGTACTCGTTCCAGTCGGGCTGCGGCCGCTCGATGCCGCGCACGAGCCACGCCGTGCCGTGCGGCGCCTTCGGCACCACCCGCAGCTGCCAGCGCATCTCGGCCGGCGTGCGGTCGCCCTTGACGTTGTTGCACTTCAAGCAGCAGGCGACGAGGTTCTCCCACGTGTCCGCGCCGCCGCGCGAGCGCGGCATGACGTGATCGATCGTCGTCGCCGTGCCGTCACAGTAGGCGCAGCGGTTGCCGTCGCGCCGAAGCACGCCGCGCCGCGTGAGCGGCACCTGGCGGGTGTGCGGCACGCGCACGTAGCGGCGCAGCACGATGACGCTCGGGCGATCCCAGCGGCCCTCGATGCCGAACACCGGATGCTCGCCATCGGAGGCGAGCACGGTCGCCTTCTCGTTCATCACGAGCACGAGGGCTCGGCGGAACGACACGACGGCGAGGGGCTCGTAGCCCGCGTTGAGAACGAGAGTGCGCATTCACGGCTCCTGTCGAACG
>LNFD01000292.1 GCA_001464255.1 Actinomycetales bacterium Ga0077552
GCCTTCCCGATCGTCTGGGCCGTCTACACGCTCGTGCGCGGGCCGCTCACCTACGACATCGTCACCGACGGACCGTGGTACCCCTACCCCTTCCTGAACCCCGTGACCTCGGCGAACGGCTACCTGTCGGTGGCCTTCTACGTCATCCTCATCGCCGCCGTCATCGGGCTCGTCGGCGCCGGGGTGATTCGCATCTCCCGTCTGCGCAGAGGGCCGGGTGCGGCGCACGCTATCGACGAGGCCTCCGCGCCGGCGACCGCCGCCTGACCCGCTCGTCGTGGTCGACAGCCCTCAGCGGCATCGGGATGCCGCGCTCGCCGTCATCGGCGCCCTCCTCGTGGCGGCCGCCCTCGTGCTCATCTGGCTCGCCCGCGTGAGCGTGCCGCGCGAGCTCTACGTGAGCGAGCTCGGGGCCCTGGGCGAGCCCACGGCCGAGCAGTTCCGCTTCGCGCTGCTGCTGCTCGTCGCGGGCGGGATGCTCGTGGCCTGGTCGATGCGCGACGTGCGCAGCAGCCCCCCGGTGCTGCGCCGGGGCACGCCGGCGCTCACGCTCGCGCTCGCGTGCTCGTCGTTCTTCGTCGCCGCGCAGGTGCCGTGCTCGCCGACGTGTCCCCTGCCGCTCGGCGACACCTTCACGGTGCAAGATCTGGTGCACACCCTCGCGGCCGTCATCGCCTTCGGTGCGGCCTGCTGGGCGATGCTGCAGGTGGCGTTCGCCCCCGGCCATCGCGCGCTCAGCGGCATCACCCTGCTCATGGCGCTCGCGGTCGGTGTCGTCGCGGCGACGGGCGGCCTGCTGTCGCTCGCCCGCTGGAACGCCGTGTTCGGCAGCCGGCTCGAGCTCGTGGCCACGACGATCGGCATCGGCTGGCTCGTGGTCTTCGGCATCGTGCGCGCGGCCCGCCTGGTGACGCGACCGGCCCTCACCGGTGCCGCCGCACCCGACGCGGCCTAGGCGGCGCGGGAAAAGTGAACGAGGCGGTCCCCCATTCTGGGGACCGGCGTGCCCCCCAACGGGGGAGTGTGAAGCACGTTCGTTAAGCGCACACTCGTTGTGGGGGACGAACCGAGTCCCCCACAGTGAGGACTCGCCGGACCCGAACCGGCGTGACCTCCTGGCAGCTCGAACCCGAACGCGAGGCACCTCATGATCACCCTCCCCCTCATCGTCACCGCCTCGGTCATCGGCTTCTTCGGCCTCATCGCCGGGGTTGCCGGCACCGGCCGCCGCAGCCGCGGAGCGCACCGCGCCTGAGCGCCCCCCGATTCCTTCCCCCGAGAGCCCCGGCCCCGCATCCCCTCGCAGCTGGGGCTCTTCTCTGCCCGCGGCACGACCGCATCGCGCAGTGGATGCTCAAAGGAGGCTCAGCATGGCCGATGACGAGCTCCCCGACTCCCCCCGCCTCACCCGCCCCGACGGCTCGCCCGTGCGCGCGCTCGTCGTCGACGACGAGCCCTCGCTCGCCGACCTGGTCTCGATGGCCCTGAAGTACGAGGGGTGGGATGTCCGCACCGCCCTGACCGGCCAGCAGGCCCTGCAGCACGGCCGCGAGTTCAAGCCCGACATCGTCGTGCTCGACATCATGCTGCCCGACCTCGACGGCCTCGAGGTGCTGCGCCGGCTGCGGGCCGACGGCACCGACGTGCCCGTGCTCTTCCTCACCGCGAAGGACTCGGTCGACGACCGCGTCGTGGGCCTCACCGCCGGCGGCGACGACTACGTCACGAAGCCCTTCAGCCTCGAAGAGCTCGTCGCGCGGCTGCGCGGTCTCATCCGCCGCAGCACGCTCGTCGTGAGCGAGCGCGCCGACCCCGAGATCCGCGTCGGCGACCTCGTGCTCAACGAGGAGAGCTACGAGGTGCGCCGCGGCGACACCGAGGTCGAGCTCACGGCGACCGAGTTCGAACTGCTGCGCTACCTCATGCGCAACCCCAAGCGCGTGCTGAGCAAGGCGCAGATCCTCGACCGGGTCTGGAGCTACGACTTCGGCGGCCGCTCGAGCATCGTCGAGATCTACATCTCCTACCTGCGCAAGAAGATCGACACGCTCGGCCCCGCCATGATCCACACCGTGCGCGGCGTCGGCTACATGATCAAGCCGGTCACCTGATGCAGGGAGGGTGGTCGCTGCGCAAGCGGCTCGTAGCGGGCATCCTCGTGCTGCTCATGATGGCGACCCTCGCGATCGGCGTGCTGAGCGTCTACTTCCTGCGCGCCAACCTTGTCGCCCAGCTCGACGACGAGCTGCGCGTGATCGCGCAGCGCATCTCGACCATCGCGGCCCCCGGCCGCGGGCCCGCGCAGAGCCTCGACCGCCCCGGCCTGCCGACCGGCTCGCTCATTGGGCTCGTGCAGGCCGACGGCTCGGCCGTGGCCGCCTACCTCGACAACGACGCGACCGTGCGCGAGCTCAGCTCGGTGCAGGTGCGCGTCATCGCCGCACGGGCGCTCGGCGACCCCGCGACGGTTCGGTTGCCCGGCGGGCTCGGCGAGTTCCGCGTGCTCGCGACCGCGATCGACGGCGGCTCGGTGCTCATCGTCGGGCTGCCGACGGCCGAGGTGACGACGACGACCGCCCGCCTCGCGGCCGTCATCGCCGCGGTGCTCGGCGGCATCCTCATCGTCGCCGCCGTGCTCGGGCGCGAGGTCGTGCGCCTGGGGCTGCGCCCGCTCACGCGCGTGCGCGAAGCGGCCACGGCCGTCACGACGCTGCCGCTCCACCGTGGCGCCGTGGCCCTCGCCGATCGGCTGCCCGTGCTCGACACCGACCCGAGCACCGAGGTCGGCCAGCTCGGTGCGGCCTTCACGCGCATGCTCGAGCACGTGCAGAGCGCCTTCGACGCTCGCCAGGCGAGCGAGCAGAAGGTGCGCCAGTTCGTCGCCGACGCGAGCCACGAGCTGCGCACTCCCCTCGCCGCCATCCGCGGCTACAGCGAGCTCACGCGCCGCAGCGGGCACGAGCTGCCCGACGACATCCGCCACGCGCTCTCGCGCATCGAGTCGGAGTCGGTGCGGATGTCGGGGCTCGTCGACGACCTGCTGCTGCTCGCCCGTCTCGATGAGGGGCGCGAGCTGCGGCGCGACGCCGTCGACCTCGCGGCCCTCGTGACGGATGCCCTCGCTGACGCCCGCGCCACCTCACCCGCGCACGACTGGGTCGTGCGGGTGCCCGACCACCCGGTCATCGTCGCGGGCGATCAGCACCGCCTGCACCAGGTCGTCGCCAACCTGCTCGCCAACGCGCGCGTGCACACGCCCGAGGGCACGCGCGTCACGGCCGCGCTCGGCACGCTCGAGGGCCGCGCGATCGTCACCGTGACCGATACCGGGCCGGGAATCCCGCCCGAGGTGCAGCCCGTGCTGTTCGAGCGCTTCGCGCGCGCCGACACCTCGCGCTCGCGCGCCACGGGCTCGACGGGCCTCGGGCTCGCGATCGTGGCGGCGGTCGTGCAGGCCCACGGCGGCGAGGTCGCCGCGTCGTCGCGCCCCGGTGAGACGGTCTTCCGGGTGAGCCTGCCGCTCGCGCCGGGCGGGGCCGCCGCGAGCGCCTAGGCTCGGAGCATGCGCATCGCCGTCACCGGCTCGGCCGGCAAGCTCGGGCAGGCCGTCGTCGACCACCTGGTCGAGACCGGGCACTCCGTGACCGGGCTCGACGCCGTCGGCGCCCCGGGTGAGGGCTTCGTACGGGTCGACCTCACCGACACCGGGCAGGTGCTCGACGCTCTCGCGGGGGTCGAGGAGCGCTACGACGGGCTGGACGCGGTGGTGCACCTGGCGGCGAGCCCTGCGCCGGGCATCCGCCCCGATACGGTGCTGCTGCAGGACAACCTCGCGATGACGATCGCCGTGTTCCAGGCCGCCCGCCGCGCGGGCATCGCGCGCATCGTGCACGCCTCGAGCGAGACGCTGCTCGGCCTTCCGCTCGCGGAGGACCCGCCCGCCATCCCGATCGACGAGACCCAGCCGACGCGGCCCAACTTCATGTACGCGATCGGCAAGCACCTCGAGGAGGAGCTGGGGCGCAAGCTGTGCCGCCTCGACCCGGCCCTGTCGATCACGGGCCTGCGGTTCAGCAACGTCATGGCGCCCGACGACTACGACGGCTTCGAGTCGTGGCAGGACGACCCCGCCGTGCGCCGCTGGAACCTCTGGGGCTACATCGACCGCCGTGACGGTGCGCACGCCGTCGAGCGCGCGCTCGCCACCCGCGGCCCCGGCTACGGGACCTACATCATCGCGGCCGCCGATACCGTCATGCGCCAGGATTCCGCCGCGCTCGTGGCCGCCGAGTTCCCGGATGCCCCGCTCGCGCGCCCGCTCGTCGGCCGCGAGACCCTGCTCTCGATCGATGCCGCGCGGCGCGACCTCGGCTACGCCCCGCGCCACTCGTGGCTCGACGCGCGCTAGCCCGGTGAGGCCGCTTTTGCGGCGAGCCCGCGTCGTGACGTATGCTGGCCTCTTGCCATAGACCGCTGGTTGTCAGCGTGCCTGCCCGCAGACCTGTCTGCAAGCGGAGCACGACGACCGAAGGCTCGCACGCTCCTCGCGGAGCGGACGACGGCCCGCGCAGGTGTACTGAACTGATACCGCCTCCCTCGATCTGACGAGGGGGAGCGAAGAGGCTCGTGCGCGTGCGCATGGGCCTTTCGTCATGTGTGCCGGGTTCTCCACCCCGCCGGTGGTCGAGGCGAGACCAACGACAAACATTGAGGAGCACCATGGCGAACAAGGAAGCAACGGTCGCCGAGCTGACGGAGCTTTTCCGCAGCTCGACCGCCGTCCTGCTCACCGAGTACCGCGGCCTCACGGTGGCGCAGCTGAAGACGCTGCGCGGCAACATCCGTGCTGACGCGTCGTACGCCGTGGTGAAGAACACGCTCACCAAGATCGCGGCCAACGCGGCTGGCATCGACTCGCTCGATGACATGCTCGCCGGCCCGTCCGCCCTCGCCTTCGTTCACGGTGACCCCGTGACCGTGGCGAAGGCGCTGCGTGACTTCGCCAAGGCGAACCCCAACCTCGTGGTGAAGGGCGGCTACTTCGACGGTAAGCCGCTCGACGCCTCCGAGGTCATGAAGCTCGCCGAGCTCGAGAGCCGTGAGGTGGTGCTGGCCAAGCTGGCCGGCGCCGTCAAGGCCTCGCTGTTCGGTGCCGCGTACATGTTCAACGCGCCGCTGGCGCAGGCCGCTCGCGCCGTTGACGCGCTGCGGCAGAAGCAGGAGTCCGGCAACTGATCCTCGGTTGACCGGTTCACGACATCACCCCACTAGAAGGAGAAATCATGGCCAAGCTCACGACTGACCAGCTCATCGAGGCGTTCAAGGAGCTCTCGCTCATCGAGCTCAGCGAGTTCGTCAAGAAGTTCGAAGAGGTCTTCGAGGTCACCGCCGCCGCGCCCGTCGCGGTCGCCGCCGCCCCCGCCGCTGGTGGCGCCGCCGCCGAGGAGGTCGAGGAGAAGTCGTCGTTCGACGTCGTTCTCGAGGCCGCCGGCGACAAGAAGATCCAGGTCATCAAGGAGGTCCGCGCGCTCACGAGCCTCGGCCTCGGCGAGGCGAAGGCCGTCGTCGACGGCGCCCCCGGCGTCGTCCTCGAGGGTGTCAACAAGGAGACCGCCGACAAGGCGAAGGCCCAGCTCGAAGAGGCCGGCGCCACCGTCACCCTCAAGTAGTCACCCGCTTCACTCCGAGAGCCCCGCCCGACGCGAGTCGGTGCGGGGCTCTCGTGCGTTCGGGGCGGGTGCGGCTCAGGCGTTCTGCTCGCGCCGCGCGGCCGTGCTCGCTCGCACGGTGAGCGCGGTCGGCAGAAGCAGGTGCTCGTCGGGCGGAGCGGCGTCGGCGTGCTCGAGCTGGCTCAGCAGCAGCTCGACCGCGCGCGCCCCTTGCGCGCCCGGCTGCTGCGCGAGGGTCGTGAGGCCGAACATCTCGGCGAGCGGGTGACCGTCGATGCCGATGATGGAGAGCTCGCCGGGGATGCTGATGCCGAGCTGCCGTGCCGCGACCATGATGCCGATCGCGATCTCGTCGCAGCCCGCGAAGATCGCCGTGGGCCGCGTGCGCGGGTCGCCGAGCACGGCGAGACCGACGGCGTAGCCGCCTTCGATCGAGAAGTCGGCGTCGCGGAAGTCGTCGTCGACGGTGACCCCGGCGTCGCGCAGCGCCTGCGCGAAGCCCGTGTACCGCTGCGAGTGCACGCGGAAGTCCATCTGCTCGTTCTGGTCGCCACCGACGTGCATGATGCGACGGTGCCCGAGGCTCAGCAGGTGCTCGGTCGCGAGCCGCGCCGTCTCGACGTCGTCGATCGACAGCGAGGGGATGCCGTCGATGCGCCCACCGATGCCCACGAGGGGCTTGCCGAGCGACTGCAGCATCTGCACCTCGTGCGGGCTCAGATCGATCGCGACCGAGATCACCGCGTCGACCCTCTTGCGCACCAGGAAGTAGTCGAAGACCCGCCGCCGCAGGTCGCGGTCGGTGCTGAGCCGGTACAGGGTGAGGTCGTACCCGGCGCGGATGAGCGCCGACTCGATGCCCTCGAGCACCTCGGCGAAGTACCAGCGGTTGATGTACGGGATGACCACGCCGACGTTGCGCGTGCGCCCGGTCACGAGGCTCGCGGCGGTGGAGGAGACCACGTAGCCGAGCTCGGCAGCGGCATCCTCGACCCGGCGGCGGGTGTCGTCCGAGACGTAGCCGCGCCCGCTCAGCGCCCGCGAGGCGGTCGACTTCGAGACGCCCGCGATGCGGGCGACATCGGCGAGGATGCTCATGGCCTCGTGCCCTCCATTGGACGGTGGCGGTGGATGCGCGGCCGGCGCCGGTCGTGTCGACCGGGCCCGGCGAGGTGCGTGGTGGCGTCAGTGTAGCCCGAATCGCGGGCGTGTGGAACCGATGCCATGTGAGAGCGGTTGCCGACCGGTGCCGAGCGATGCTCCGCACCTGAGGGCCGCCGGGGAATTCGACAACGGATCGGTAACGTCGGGGGATCAGTGGGTTGCGGCCCGCCGTGCGGTGACGTACGGTGACACCTGGAACCGGTTCCCGACGAAGTGTCCAACGGCCCTTCTGACGCCGAATTCCACCCTTTGCACCACCACAACCACGCGCGTCGATCGGCGCGCTGACCGACCTCAACGAGGAGGAAACACATGAGTTCCACTCTCCGACGCAGGCTCATTGCGCCTGCCGCGGCTATCGGAGCCCTGAGCCTCGTGCTCGCGGGCTGCGCCGCTGCCGAGACCGACCCGGGCGCTGGCGGCGACGCCGACTGCGCCGCCTACGAGGCCTACGGCACCTTCGAGGGCGAGAGCGTCGAGCTGTACGCGACGATCATCGACACCGAGGCTGACGCGCTGGTCGAGAGCATGGCCGACTTCGAGGCCTGCACGGGCATCACGGTCGAGTACAACGGCACGCAGGAGGCGGAGACGCAGATCAACGTGCGCGCCGCTGCCGGCGACGCCCCCGACCTGATGATCATCCCGCAGCCCGGTCTGCTGCAGCGCCTCATCGCCGACGGCTACGTCGTGCCGGCCCCCGCGGCCGTCGAGGCGAACGTGGACGAGTTCTGGAGCGAGTCGTGGAAGGGCTACGGCACCGTCGACGGCACCTTCTACGCCGCGCCGCTGCTCGCGAGCGTCAAGGGCTACGTCTGGTACTCGCCGGCCGACTTCGAGGAGAACGGCTATGAGATCCCGACGACCTACCAGGGCCTGCTCGACCTCTCGGAGCAGATGACCGAGCGCAACGACGGACCGTACCGTCCGTGGTGCGTCGGCTTCGGCTCGGGTGACGCGACCGGCTGGGTCGGCACCGACTGGGTCGAGGACCTGGTGCTGCGCACCGCTGGCCCCGAGGCCTACGACGCGTGGGTCGCTGGCGAGCTGAAGTTCGACTCGCCCGAGATCACCGAGGCGTTCGACCTCGTCGGCGAGGTCCTCCTCAACGACCAGTTCGTCAACGGCGGCTTCGGCGGCGTGCAGTCGATCGTGACCACCACCTTCCAGGATGGCGGCCTCTCGATCCTCGACGGCACCTGCTCGCTGCACCACCAGGCGTCGTTCTACGAGGCCCAGTGGGGCGAGGGCGTGACGGTTGCTCCTGACGGCGACGTCTGGGCCTTCATCACCCCGCCGATCGCCGAGGGCGACCCCAACGCCGTCACCGGTGGTGGCGAGTTCGTGGCCGCGTTCAACGACAACGAGGCGACCGCTGCTCTCCAGGCGTACCTCTCGAGCGACACCTTCGCCAACGAGCGCGTCTCGCGCGGCGGTGTCATCTCGGCGAACAAGGGTCTCGACCCGTCGCTCGCCGGTTCCGACCTCGCCCGCCAGTCGGTCGAGATCCTGCAGGGCGACGACACGATCTTCCGTTTCGACGCCTCTGACCTGATGCCCGCCGCCGTCGGAACCAGCTCGTTCTGGACCGGCATGGTCGACTGGGTGAACGGCACGCCGACGACGGATGTCCTCCGCGCGATCGACGCCACGTTCCCGCAGTAGCCCGCATCAGCGACTAACCGCATGACACACCGGCCCATCGGACTCTCGTAGTCCGGTGGGCCGGTCTGTCGGGTAACGTGGCCCACATCCACGCCAAACCAATGGAGGTTTGATAGGGCATGAGTGCTTTCTGGTCTGATCTCGTCTCGAAGTTCGGGATCATGGTCCTCGGGCTGGCGGTCTTCGCCGCCGTCGTGGGCCTCATCCTGTTCCTCGCCGATCGAGCTCCCAAGCGAGGTCGCGACTACTGGCAGCTCGCCGCGTTCGTCGGCCCGTCGATCGTGCTCCTCGCGGTCGGTCTCGTCTATCCGGCGATCCGCACGACCGTGCTGGCCTTCTTCAGCCGTCAGACGGCGAACGGCTCCGACTTCGTCGGCCTCGACAACTTCGTGTGGATGTTCACGCAGCCCGAGATCGTCATCGTGCTCGTCAACACCCTCATCTGGGTGGCCCTCGTGCCCACCCTCTCGACGATCTTCGGCCTCGCCTACGCGGTCTTCATCGACAAGTCGCACGGCGAGAAGGTGCTGAAGTCGCTCGTCTTCATGCCCATGGCGATCTCGTTCGTCGGCGCCGGCATCATCTGGCGCTTCATGTACGAGTACCGCGAGGTCGGCTTCAGCGAGCAGATCGGTCTGCTCAACCAGATCCTCGTCTGGGTCGGGCAGGACCCGCAGCCCTTCCTCGTCAACTCGCCGTGGAACACCATCTTCCTCATCAACGTCATGGTCTGGATCCAGACCGGTTTCGCCATGGTGCTGCTCTCGGCGGCCATCAAGGGCGTGCCGGTCGAGATCATCGAGGCCGCCCGCCTCGACGGCGCGAATGCCTGGCAGTCGTTCTGGAACGTCACGGTGCCGGGCATCCGGGGCACGCTCGTGGTGGTCATCACGACCATCTCGATCGCCACCCTCAAGGTCTTCGACATCGTGCGGGCTATGACGGGCGGCAACTTCGATACCTCGGTCGTCGCCAACGAGATGTACACGCAGGCCTTCAACCGCGGCGAGACGGGCTACGGCTCCGCCCTCGCCGTCGTGCTGTTCTTCATGGTCCTGCCGATCGTCGTCTACAACGTGCGCGTCATGCGCAAGCAGAAGGAGATCCGATGAGCACCGACGTCACCGCCGCTGCTGACGCTCCCGAGCAGCCCACCACCCGCGCCATCGCGACCGCCGCGGGCGGCGGCAAGGCCCGCCGGGTGAAAGACCGCCTCACCTCGCCGTGGGCGACCTTCGCCGCGATCCTCATCGCCACGCT
The DNA here is from genome assembly GCA_001464255.1 of Actinomycetales bacterium Ga0077552. Lineage (GTDB taxonomy): Bacteria > Actinomycetota > Actinomycetes > Actinomycetales > Microbacteriaceae > Microcella. The sequence continues at coordinate 9,759 of LNFD01000292.1, forward strand.
GTGGACGATCCCGACGTTCGGCCTGCTCGTCTCGTCGTTCCGCACGCCGGAGGAGATCCGCTCCAACGGCTGGTGGAACATCTTCGTGAGCCCGAGCTTCACGCTCGAGAACTATCTCGACGTGCTCACGGTGCAGGGTGCGTCGTCGGCCAACCTCGGCTCGTACTTCGTGAACTCGCTCGTGATCGCCATCCCGGCCGCGCTCTTCCCGATCATCATCGCGACGATGGCCGCGTACGCCTTCGCGTGGATCAAGTTCCGCGGCTCGGGCGCGATCTTCGTGCTCATCTTCGCGCTGCAGATCGTGCCCCTGCAGATGGCGCTCATCCCGCTGCTGCAGATCTTCAGCGAGGTGCTCGGCATCAGCGGCACCTTCCCGGCCGTGTGGATCGCGCACACGATCTTCGGTCTGCCGCTGTGCATCTTCCTGCTGCACAACTTCATCAGCGAGATCCCCGGTGAGGTGATCGAGGCGGCGCGGGTCGACGGTGCGAACCACACCCAGATCTTCTTCCGCATCGTCATCCCGCTCTCGCTGCCGGCGCTCGCCTCGATCGGTATCTTCCAGTTCCTCTGGGTCTGGAACGACCTGCTCGTGGCGCTCGTCTTCTCGGGCGGCACGGCCGACGTCGCACCGCTCACCCAGCGACTGGCCGAGCTCGTGGGCAACTTCGGGCGCAACCAGGAGCGCCTGCCCGCCGCGGCGTTCATCTCGCTCATCGTGCCGCTCATCGTGTTCTTCAGCCTGCAGCGCTACTTCGTGCGCGGCCTGCTGGCGGGCTCGACGAAGGGCTGAGGCCCGCTCGGCACATCACTTCACACCGGGATCCCCGGTGGTCGCGCCTAGGCTCGCGCTATGAGCATGGGAGGCGGCCGCCGGGGATCACGCGTGTCGGGCGGCGATATCGCCGCGCAGCGGGCGGCCAACGCCGAAGCGCCGCGCATCCCGAACCTGCTGCCCCGCATCGCCGAGCTCTTCCGGCCGCACCGCACGCCGCTGGCGATCACGATCGCGCTCGTGCTGGTATCGGCGGCGCTCAGCGTCATCCCTCCGCTGCTCACGCAGCAGGCCTTCGACCGCGGCCTCTTCCCGCCCGAGGGCACCCCGAACGTGCCCGTGCTGCTGCAGCTCGTCACGGGCATGCTCGTGCTCTGGCTCGTCTCGGCGGGCATCGGCATCGGCCAGACCTACCTCACCGCCACGGTCGGCAACAGCGTCATGGCGCAGCTGCGCGTGCGGCTCTTCGCCCACCTGCAGTCGATGGAGCTCGGCTTCTTCACGCGCACGAAGACGGGCATCATCCAGTCGCGCCTGCAGAACGACGTCGGCGGTGTCGCGGGCGTGCTGAGCAACACCGTCTCGAGCGTCATCGGCAACACGGTCACGGTCATCGCGGCCTTCATCGCCATGCTCATCCTCAGCTGGCAGCTCACGGTCGTCGCGGTCGTGCTGCTGCCGCTGCTCGTCGTCGCGCAGCGCCGCGTCGGGCAGGTGCGTGCGCGCATCGCGACCAAGACGCAGGAGTCGCTGAGCGACATGACGGCGATCACGCAGGAGGCCCTGAGCGTCTCGGGCATCCTGCTCGCCAAGAGCTTCTTCCGCCAGCAGAGCGAGGTCGAGCGCTACGAGCGCGAGAACGACACGCAGCGCGGCCTGCAGGTGCAGCTCTCGATGAGCGGCCAGTGGTTCTTCGCGACCGTCAACGTCTTCCTCTCGGTGATCCCCGCCGTCGTCTACCTCGTGGCCGCCTGGCTGATCCAGATGGATGTCGCGGTCACCGCGGGCACGATCGTCGCCTTCACGACCGTGCAGGCCCGCCTGACCTACCCGCTCATGGGGCTC
>LNFD01000293.1 GCA_001464255.1 Actinomycetales bacterium Ga0077552
GGCGCGAGCGCGGCGCTCGCCGCGCCCGCGACCACGTCGAGCGGGTCGCCCGCGCCCGCGCGCACGACGGCCGCGAGCAGCCCTTCGACGAAGGGGGCCGGGACGACGCGCACCTCGATGCGGCCGCCGAGGAACTCGAGGGCCATGTCGGCGCTCAGTACCGCCGAACCGAGGTCGGTGAGCACGACGACGCCGACGCCCTCCGAGGCCTCGCTGATCGCCGCGGCCACGCGCGTCGCGTTCGTGCCCGTGCCGCCATCGGCACGGCCCGCGGCGATCGCGATGCGGGGCGCCTCGCCGCCGACGACCTCGCGCGCGAGGGCGGCGGCGGCCTCGGCGAGTGGCAGGCTGTGCGAGACGAGCACAAGCCCGACGCGGGGGCGGCGCGGGGGCGCCTCGGCGGCGCGCTCGGCCCCGGCGTCCGCGTGCCCGTTCGGCGCGGCCCGCTCTGCGACGGCTGGCACGGCGGCCGGCGCTGACGAGCCAGCGGCGAGCGCCGCGGCGAGCGCCTCGAGCATCAGCGCGGCCGAGGCGGCGCCGGGGTCGACGGCCCCGAGGCTGCGGTCACCGAGGTAGCTCGCGCGGCCCCGACGGGCCACGAGCCCCGCGGTCGCGTCGCGGGCGTCGCGCGCCGCGCTCGCGGCGGTGGATGCGGCGTCCGCGAGGGGCGCGCCCGTCGCGACCGCGGCATCCAGGGCATCGATCGCGGGCACGAGCGCATCGAGGAGGGTCTTGTCGCCGAGCTCGGCGCGGCCGCGCTCGCGCACGCCGGTGGCGCCCGCGCGCAGGGCGGCGACGAGCGCCGCACCGTCGAGCGACTCGGCGTCGCCGCACTGTCCGCCCGCGCGCAGCAGCAGGGTGCCGAAAAGTGGGCCGCTCGCCCCGCCGACGGTGCTCACGAGGGTGAGCCCCGCGCGCGTGAGCGCTTCGCGCACCGAGCCTGGCGGTTGCGCGTCGAGCTGCGACACGACCGCGGCCATGCCGCGGTGCAGGTTGGCGCCGTGGTCGGCGTCGCCGATGGCGGCGTCGAGCTCGGTCAGGTGGGCCTCGTGCTCGGCGATCGCCGCCGCCCAGCGACGCAGCCAGTCGGTCGTGGCCTCGAGCGTGAGCACGGTCAGCGCCCCCACCGCAGGGCGGGCGTCTCGACGGGCGAATCCCAGTAGGCCAGCAGCTCGGCGTCGACGGGCAGCACGGTGAGCAGACACCCGGCCATGTCGAGCGCCGTGATGGTCTCGCCCACGAGCGTGCGCACGCGGCGCACGCCGACGGCCTCGAGCAGCTCGGCGACGGCGGCGAGCATGCCGTAGAGCTCGACGAGCGGTGTCGCCCCGAGGCCCGAGAGCATGACGATCGCGTCGCCCGCGGGCAGCCCGTCGGCGACGAGCGGGCCCACGAGCCGTTCGGCGAGCTCGGCGACGGGGGCCATCTGCTGGCGTTCGCGCCCGGGCTCGCCGTGGATGCCGACACCCCACTCGATCTCGTCGTCGCCGAGCTCGAAGGTCGGGGCGCCCGCCGCGGGCACCGTCGCCCCGCTCAGGGCGATGCCCATCGAGCGGCCCGTCGCGGCGATGCGCTCGGCGAGCGCGTGCAGGGTGTCGAGGTCGTGCCCCTGCTCGGCCGCGGCGCCCACGATCCTCTCGAGCAGCACGGTCGTGCCCGTGCCGCGCCGTCCCGCCGTGTAGAGCGAGTCGGCGACCGCGACGTCGTCGGCCACGACCACGGCGCGCACGTCGATGCGCGCGGCCTGGGCGAGCTCGGCCGCCATCTCGAAGTTCATGACGTCGCCCGTGTAGTTCTTCACGACGTGCAGCACGCCAGCCCCGCGCTCGACGGCGAGCGTGGCGGCGTGGATCTGGTCGGGCGTCGGCGAGGTGAACACCTCGCCCGCGACCGCCGCGTCGAGCATCCCGAACCCGACGTAACCCGTGTGAAGCGGCTCGTGACCCGACCCGCCGCCGCTGACGATCGCGACCGTGCCGTACTCCTTGGGCTCGGCGCGGTAGACGATGCGGCGCTCGTGGTCGACCCGCACGTCGGGGTGGGCGAGTGCGAGGCCGCGCAGGGCGTCGGCCACCACGGTTTCGGGGGTGGAGATCAGCTTCTTCATCGCGCGGTCAGTCTAGGCCGGGGGCCCGTCGGGGTTTTCTTTGGGGCTGTGTGCCGCTCGCGGCACATGCCGTGCGTGGCACACTGACCGGGTGAGCAATCGTTCGATCCGGGTCGAGACGATCATCGCCGCCGACCTCGAGACCGTGTGGCGGCTCACTCAAGACCCCGAGCTGCACGCGCGCTGGGACGCCCGGTTCAGCCGCATCGTGCCGACCGAGCAGGGCGCCGACGGGCTGTGGCGCTTTCGCTACGAACGCCGGATGCTCGTGCACACCATCCGCGGAACCGGCCTCTCGCTCGGCTCACGCGAGGGTGCCGGCGGCACCCGCACCTCGGCGCTGCGCTTCACGACGAGCGACCGCCTCTCGCCGCTGCGCGAGGGCCGCGGCTACTGGCGCTACGAGCCCGTCGACGGCGGCGTGCGCTTCATCACCGGCTACGACTACGAGCCCGGCTGGGGCCGCCTGCTCGACGACCTGCTCGTGCGGCGCCTCGTCGCCTGGATGACCGCCTGCAGCTTCGCGCGCCTGCGCCGATGGGCCGAGCACGGCGACGAGCCCGAGCGCTGGCCGCTGCCGCGCATGGCGCTGCCCGGCCGCGGCGACCGGCCTCGGGCCCGCGACTGCTCGTGGAGCATCGGGCGCGCGGGGGCCATGGCCGATGCGCCCGCGACCCTCTCCGACCTGGCGGCGCCATGACCGGCGACAGCATCTTCGCTCGCGCCATGGGCGACGATTTCACCCGGTTGCATCCCCAGCTGCAGCGGCGCTTCGGGGTCGGGCTCGAGGCGGGGTACGCCTGCCGCGGGCGCGGCGTCATGACGCGCATCCGACGGGGGCCGTGGTTCACAGTGCCGTTCCTGCACATCGGGCGCATCCGCAACATCCTGGCGCCGTTCGCCGGCGAGCGGGTGCCGTTCACGGTCGAGAACCACCCCTACCTCGACCCCTTCGGGCGCGAGACGGTGACCTTCGTGCGCACCTTCGACTACCCGAGTCGGCCCGGCCGACCGGGTCGCTTCGACGCCACGATGATTCTCGGTGCCAACGGGCGCATCGTCGACTACCTCGGCACCCACCAGCACCTCGCGGTCGACCTCGAGCTGAGCGCCGAGCCCGACGGCGCGCTGCGGCTGCGATCGGATGCCCAGCGCTTCTATGCCGGGCCACTCGCGTTCCGGTTCCCCATGCTGTTCTCGGGCCGCGCCGACCTGCGTGAGTCGTTCGACGACGAGTCTGGCGAGTACGTCATCAGGCTCGAGGTGCGCAACCGGGTGTTCGGGTTCCTGTTCGGCTACGAGGGCCGCTTCACGTGCGACTTCCCGCCCGCCACCGAGCCCCCGCCGCACGTGCTGCCCGTGCGGCACGAGCGGCGCGAGTAGCGGGAACGACGACGGCCCCGCATCCCTCGAAGGGAGCGGGGCCGTCGGTGGTTCGGGATGCGGTGCTACAGCCCCGCGATGATCTCGCGCATGAGGGCGGCCGCCTCGCTCGGCGTCTTGCCGACCTTGACGCCCGCGGCCTCGAGGGCTTCTTTCTTGGCCTGCGCGGTGCCCGCCGAACCGCTGACGATCGCGCCGGCGTGGCCCATGGTCTTGCCCTCGGGCGCCGTGAAGCCGGCGACGTAGCCGACGACGGGCTTCGTGACGTTCGCCTTGATGAAGTCGGCCGCGCGCTCTTCGGCGTCGCCGCCGATCTCGCCGATCATGACGATCGCCTTCGTCTCGGGGTCGGCCTCGAAGGCCGCGAGGGCGTCGATGTGCGTCGTGCCGATGATGGGGTCGCCGCCGATGCCGATCGCGGTCGAGAAGCCCAGGTCGCGCAGCTCGTACATCATCTGGTAGGTCAGGGTGCCCGACTTCGAGACGAGGCCGATGGGGCCCTTGCCCGTGATGTTCGCGGGCGTGATGCCGACGAGCGCTTCGCCGGGCGTGATGATGCCGGGGCAGTTCGGGCCGATGATGCGCGTCCCGTTGCCGCTCGCCTGGGCGTGCGCCCAGATCTCGGCGGTGTCGAGCACGGGGATGCCCTCGGTGATGATGACGAGCAGCGGGATGCCCGCGTCGATGGCCTCGAACGCCGCGTCTTTCGAGAACGCCGGCGGTACGAAGGCGATCGAGACGTCGGCGCCCGTCGCGGCCATGGCCTCGGCGACCGTCGCGAAGACGGGCAACTCGACGGTTGAGCCGTCGGCCGCGGAGTGGGTCACCGTGGGCCGACGACCTGGGTGCCGGCCTTGAGCATGAGCGCGGTGTGCTTGGTGCCCTCACCGCCGGTGATGCCCTGAACGATGACCTTCGAATCTTTGGTCAGGAAGATCGACATGGTGTTCTGTTCCCTTACTTCGCAGCGAGCGCGGCGGCCTTGTCGGCGCCGTCGTCCATGGTCGTGGCGAGCGTGACGAGCGGGTGCGCGGCCGCGGCGAGGATCGCCCGGCCCTCGTCGACCTGGTTGCCGTCGAGGCGCACGACGAGCGGCTTGGTCGCGGCGTCGCCGAGCATCTCCAGCGCGGCCACGATGCCGTTGGCGACCGCGACGCACGAGGTGATGCCGCCGAAGACGTTGACGAACACGCTCTTGACCTGCGGGTCGCCGAGGATCACGTCGAGGCCAGCAGCCATGACCTCGGCCGAGGCGCCGCCGCCGTGGTTCTCGCCTGCGTAGGCGACGACGTCGAGCGTCGACATGACGAGCCCGGCACCGTTGCCGATGACGCCGACCTCGCCGTCGAGCTTCACGTAGTTGAGGTCGTGCTGCTTGGCCTTCGCCTCGAGCGGGTCCGCAGCATCCTTGTCTTCGAGGGCCTCGTGGCCCGGCTGCCGGAACCCGGCGTTCTCGTCGAGGCTCACCTTGCCGTCGAGCGCGACGATGTCGCCGGCGCCCGTGAGCACGAGCGGGTTGACCTCGACGAGCGTCGCGTCTTCGGCGACGTAGACGCCGTAGAGGGCGACGAACACGGGGGCGACCTTGTCGACGAGCTCGGCCGGGAACTTCGCGGCGACCGCGATCTCGCGAGCCTTCTCGAGCGTGATGCCCACGGCGGGGTCGACGGCGACGCGCGCGAGCGCCTCGGGGCGCTCCTCGGCGAGCTGCTCGATCTCCATGCCGCCCTCGTAGCTGCACAGCGCGAGGTAGTTGCGGTTGGCGCGGTCGAGCAGCACCGAGAAGTAGTACTCCTCCGTGATGTCGGCACCCTGCGCCACCATTACGCGCTTCACGACGTGGCCCTTGATGTCGAGGCCCAGGATGTCGCGGGCCGCGGCCTCGGCGTCATCCGCCGTCTTGGCCACCTTGACGCCGCCGGCCTTGCCGCGGCCACCGACCTTGACCTGCGCCTTGACGACCGTCACGCCGCCGATCGACTCGGCGGCCGCACGGGCCTCCTCCGGGGTGTCGGCGATGATGCCCTGCAGCACGGGAACACCGTGCTTCTCGAAGAGGTCTCGGGCCTGATACTCGAAAAGATCCACGCTGCTCGTCCCATCCGCGTGCGAAAAGAGAAAGATAAGGGGATGCGGTCGGCCTCTCGATCGTGAGCTTCCTCACCGGAGAGATTTCTCGATATCGAGACAAATCGCAGCCTCTACTGTACCGCCCGCGCTGCGGCGCCCACGACCGCCGGAGGCCCGCTCACCGGTCAGGCCGCGTCGTCGCGCCGCACGATCAGCACCGTGACGTCGTCGCTGCTCGCGCCGCGCGCCCGCGCCCGGATCGCCTCGATGATCTCCCACGGATCCTGCGCGAGCAGGGCGAGGGTCACGAGGTTGTCGAGCGAGTGCAGCGTGCCGTCGTAGAGGTCGAGCACGCCGTCGCTGACGACGATGAGGGTGTCGCCCGGGTCGAGCTGCACGGTCTGCACCTGCCACTCGGTCTCGGGGTCGACGCCGAGCGGCGGGGCGGTCGACCGCAGGCGCTGAGAGCTGCCGTCGGCGCGCGCGACGATCGAGAGGCCGTGCCCCGCATCCACGTAGCTCAGCACCCCCGAGTCCATGTCGAGCCGCGAGTGGAAGGCGGTGACGAAGACGCCCGCGTTGTCGAGGTCGACCGTGAGGGCCGCGGATGCCGCGTCGACGGCGCCCGCGACGTCGCCGAAGCGGGCCGCCGATCGCAGCACCGCGCGCACGGTCGCCGCGATGATGGCGGCCGCGATGCCCTTGCCCATGGCGTCGGCGAGCGTGAGCGCCGCGCCCTCGCCCACGGGGTACCAGTCGTAGAAGTCGCCGCCGACCGCGCGCGCCGGGATGCACACGCCCGCGGTCTTCCAGCCCGGCAGGCTCAGCAGCTGCTGCGGCAGCAGGCCCTGCTGCACCTCGGATGCCCGGCTGAGCTCTTGGCTCACCGTCAGCTCCTGCTGCACCCAGCCGGCGAGATCGCGCAGCATCTCGGTCTCGCGTGCCGAGAAGTGCCGCGGCTGCGAGTCGTAGACGCAGAAGGCGCCGATGCGCTCGCCGCCGGGCGCGTAGAGCGGGAACCCGGCGTAGAAATTGATGAGCCCCGGCACCATCTTGTGGGCGTGGGCGGGGTCTGCCGTCAGCTCGGAGACGACGAGGGGCCCGTCGTGCTGGATCGTGACGGTGCACATCGAGGCTTCGCGGGTCATCTCGACGGGGCCTGCACCTGACACCGATTTCGCCCACTGTCGGTCGC
>LNFD01000294.1 GCA_001464255.1 Actinomycetales bacterium Ga0077552
GACAAGCCTTCTCTCATGCCCTCCAGCGTTACGGCTATCCGGGCATCGACTTATGAGGCACGACCATCGCTACGCGGGCATTACTTATGAGGATCGTCGACTGGTTCACAACAAGGGAGTTTGAACTACAATGAGATCCGCATTGATGAAGCGCAACGGCTTCTGGCTCGTCATCGCCCTGGTGCTCGCCCTCGTCTCCGCCATCGGCGCCTCGCTCGTGCAGACGAGCGCCGGCGCCGTGACGGTGAAAGACCTCAAGTGGGAGACCGCGAGCGGCCGCATGATGAACGCGCTGCTGTTCACACCTGAGACGGCCACGGTCGACTCGCCGGCACCCGCGATCGTCGTCAGCCACGGCTGGTGGAACAACCGCGAGATGCAGTCGGCGAACTACGTCGAGCTCGCTCGACGCGGTTACGTCGTGCTCTCGATCGACATGTACGGCCACGGCAACAGCGACCCGCTGCCCGCAGACGAGCTCGCCGTCGGTGGCACGGGCATGTACGACGCCGTGCTGCTGATGGCCGACCTGCCCTACGTCGACGCCGACAAGATCGGCATCACGGGCCACTCGAACGGCGCGCGCGCCGCGAACTTCTCGATCCCGCTCGACGATGCGGCCGCCGAGCAGCTCATCGCCTCGGTGCTGCTCGTCGACTAGGACCCGATCTACACCGACGCCGAGGGCGCCTACGTCAATGCGTACGGCACGCGCGACGTCGGCCTCATCCAGGCCCAGTACGACGAGTTCTTCTTCCGCAGCTACAGCCCCGAGGGCGTTCCGCTCACGGCGCCGCGCGACTACCTCGGCACGCCCAACGCCCAGTCGTTCCTGCACTTCGGCGCTGCTCCCGACGACATCGCCGGCGACGTGCGCGAGCAGGGCGAGGTCTACACCGAGTCGATCGACGGCACCGAGGCGATGCGCGTCATCTACTCGCTGCCCCAGACGCACCCGTGGACGACCATCTCGAGCACCGCGGTCGGCCACCTCGTCGACTTCTTCGACGAGTCGCTCGGAGCACCGACGCCGATCAGCGCTGACAACCAGCTCTGGCAGCTCAAGGAGTTCTTCACGGCCCTCGGCCTGATCGCCTTCGGAATCCTGCTCGTCACGGTGCCGCGCGCCCTGCTCGGAACCCCCGCGTTCCGCGCGCTCGCGACTCCGGCGGCGCCCGCCACGGCGCTGAGCGGGCGCATCCCCGCCATCTGGTTCTGGGGCGGGATGCTCGTCTCGGTGCTGATCTCGGGCATCAGCTACGTCTGGCTCAGCCAGCAGCTGCCCGTGCTCGGCATCACCTTCAACGCGGTGCCCTCGATCGTTCCGCAGGGCTCGGTGTTCTTCATCGCGGTCTGGGCGGCGATCAACGGCCTCGCGGCGATGATGATCATGGCCGGCGCCTACCTGGCGTTCGCGAAGAAGGGCGGCATGAGCCTGCGCGACTCGGGCGTGCTGCCCGGCTGGCGCGCGTTCTTCCACGGCATCGGGCTCGCGCTGACCACGGTCGTCGCGGTGTACGCCGTCGTGTTCGTGCTCGACTTCCTCTTCAAGACCGACTTCCGGCTCTGGGTCATCGGCGTGAAGTGGTTCTCGGTCGACAAGATCGGGCTCGCGCTCTTCGTGCTGCCGCTCTTCCTGATCTACTTCGTCGCGAACTCGGTGGCGATCAACGCGTTCAACCGGTTCACGATCGCCGGGCGCGAGTGGGTCAACACGGCGGTGCTCGCGGTCGCGAACTCGCTCGCCCCTCTCGTGCTCGTGATCGCGCAGTACTCGGTGTTCGCCGTCTCCGGCGAGCTGATCCCCGGGTTCGGCGGCATCTTCAGCATCTGGCTGTTCCCGGTCATCGTGATCCTCGCGGTCACGGCGATCGTGTCGCGCAAGCTCTACCGCGCGACGGGCAACCCCTACATCGCGGGCTTCCTGAACGCCGCGATCGTGGCGCTGGTCTCGGTGTCGAACTCGCTCGTCATCAGGTACTAGCCCGCTCGCAGAACGGCCCCCGCGCACCTCGCGCGGGGGCCGTTCTGCGCACGCCATTCCCAGCCAACGTTCGGGAATACTCCAGGGCCGCGGCGGTTGACTACTCTGACAGCAGTACGTGTTCCGGGGTCGGTGAAAATCCGAGCCGGCGGTGAGAGCCCGCGACCCGTGATCGAGGCGACTCGAGAGCGGTTGAACCGGTGGAATTCCGGTGCCGACGGTGAAAGTCCGGATGGGAGGAACACGCGGGCGGCAGCATGCCGTTCGCGCGCGCGACCCCGGATGCGTCCCGATCGACTCGAGGACCCCGGATGACCCGCACCGCCGCACTGCACGCCGACGAGGCTCTCGTCGCGGCGATGCGGCGCGCCCTGAGCCTCGCGACCCACGGCCCCGCCGTCGGCGAGAACCCGCAGGTCGGCTGCGTGCTGCTCGACGCCGCGGGCGCGGTCATCGCCGAGGGCTGGCACCGCGGGGCCGGCACCGACCACGCCGAGGTGGATGCTCTCGCGCACGTCGCCGACGCCACGGGCCTCACGGCCGTCGTCACGCTCGAGCCCTGCAACCACACGGGCCGCACGGGTCCCTGCGCGCAGGCTCTCATCGACGCCGGAGTCGCCCGCGTCGTGTACGCGCTCGACGACCCCAACCCGATCGCGGGCGGCGGCGCCGACCGCCTGCGCGCCGCGGGCGTGGAGGTCATCGGCGGCGTTCTCGCCGACGAGGCCGAGGAGCTCCTCCGCCCGTGGCTGACGAGCGTGCGGCTCGGCCGCCCCTTCGTCACGGTCAAGTGGGCCTCGACGCTCGACGGCCGCGCTGCCGCCGCGGATGGCACGAGCCAGTGGATCACCGGCACGGCCGCCCGCCAGCGCGTGCACGAGCAGCGCGCCGCCCACGACGCGATCGCGGTCGGCACGGGCACGGTGCTCGCCGACGACCCCTCGCTCACCGCGCGCGGCGACGGCGGCGAGCTGCTGCCGCACCAGCCGATCCCCGTCGTGTTCGGCGGCACCCCGGTTCCGGGCGATGCCCGGCTGCGCGAGCACCCGGCCGGCCTCATCGAGATCGGCCACCGCGACCTCGCCGCGGCGCTGCACGAGCTGCACGAGCGCGGCATCCGCCGGCTCTACGTCGAGGGCGGCCCCACGCTCGCGAGCGCCTTCCTGCGGGCCGGGCTCGCCGACGAGGTGCTCGTGTACCTCGCACCCCTGCTGCTCGGCGGGCCGAAGACGGCCCTCGACGACCTCGGGGTGACGACGATGAGCGAGGCGCTCGCGCTGCGCATCCACCGCATCGAATCGCTCGGCGACGACCTGCTCGTGGTCGCCCGCCCCCGAACCCCCCACCCCGCGACGAAGGACTAGACGATGTTCACCGGACTGATCGAAGAGCTCGGCGCCATCGTGCGCTGGGAAGCCGTCGGCGATGCCGGCCGGCTGACCGTGCGCGGGCCGCTCGTCGTGAGCGATGCCGCGCACGGCGACTCCATCTCGGTGAACGGCGTGTGCCTCACCGTCGTCGACCAGGGCGACGACTGGTTCACCGCCGACGTCATGGGCCAGACGCTCGCGATGAGCACGATCGGCCGCTGGGCCGAGGGCGATCCGGTCAACCTCGAGCGCGCGGCCTCGGTGGGCGACCGCCTCGGCGGCCACATCGTGCAGGGCCACATCGACGGCACGACGACCGTGCTCGACGTTCGCCAGAACGACGCGTGGCGCGTGCTGCGCTTCTCGCTCGACCCCGCCCACGCCCCGCTCGTCGTCGACAAGGGCTCGATCGCCGTCGACGGCGTGAGCCTCACGGTGAGCGCGGCGGGCGACGACTGGTTCGAGGTCTCGCTCATCCCCGAGACCCTCGCCGTGACCACGCTCGGCCGCAAGCAGGTGGGCGACACCGCCAACCTCGAGACCGACATCCTCGCTCGACATGTTGCACGGCTGGCGCGCTTCGGCGCCACCGCTGACGGAAGGACCCTGTCATGAGCATCGGAACGATCCCCCAGGCCCTCGCCGCATTGCGCGAGGGGCGCCCCGTGCTCGTCGCCGACGACGAGAGCCGCGAGAACGAGGGCGACGTCATCCTCTCGGCCGAGCTCGCGACGCCCGCGTGGATCGCGTGGACCATCCGCCACACGAGCGGATTCCTCTGCGCGCCCATGACGAACGAGATCGCCGACGAGCTGCAGCTGCCGCTCATGGTGACCGACAACCAGGATCCGCGCCTCACGGCGTACACGATCACGGTGGACGCCGCCGACCGCATCACGACCGGCATCAGCGCGGGCGACCGAGCCCACACGCTGCGCACGCTCGCCGACCCCGCGTCGAC
>LNFD01000295.1 GCA_001464255.1 Actinomycetales bacterium Ga0077552
TCGGCGCTCGGCTCGGGGTTCCTCGGCCTCGGGGTGGCGATCATCGCGGCGCTGCAGGCCATGCTCGGCATCTCGCTCTTCCTGTCGCGCATCGACGCCTACCCCTCGGTGATCCCCGTCGCCGCCGCCTGGCTGCTGCTCATGGTCACCTTCCTCGGGCTGACGATCACGATCTCGGCGAGCGGCGAACGGCTGCCCGACTGGCTCTACGCGGTCTTCCTCGCCGCCCTCGCGGCGGTCGTCTGGCTCGATTTCGTGGCGATCGCGCCCCTGGGCGACATCGGGCGCAATGCCACCGCCTCGGTCTCGGCGGGCTTCGTGCTGCTCGTCATCGTGACGTTGCGCTCGCGCTGGGAGGTGCTGCTCGCCGCCTCCGCGCTCGGCATCGCGTTCATCGTGGCGATCCTCGTCTCGACACCGCTCACCCCGGTCACGATCCCCTCGCAGGTCGTCACGGTCGCGCTCGCGGTCGGCCCGGGCATCACGGGCGTGCTGCTCGTGAGCGGTTTCGAGCGGATGCTCAAGCGCGAGCTCGACCGCGTGCTCGTGCAGTCGACCGTCACCGCGCCGCGACTCGCGGTGGGGATGCTCGCGAGCGAGGAGCTCGCCCGGCTCGACCTCGACGCCGAGGAGCTGCTCGAGGCGGTCGCGACGGGCGATGCGCCGCTGCCGCTGCCCGCTCTCTACTCCTCCCGCGCATCCACGCTCGCGACCGAGCTGCGGCTGCACCTCATCGAGGGGCGCCGAGAGACCTGGCTGTTCCACGCCGTCAGCGAGTCGGAGCACCTCGGGCGCCGCGTCACGGTGAGTGACCCGGGCACCCTCGCGGGGCTGCTCGACGACGGCCAGCGCGATGCGCTGCTCGCCGCGCTCTGGCTGCTCGCCGCCGACCCCGCGGGCGCCTCGCCGACCCGCGCGGTCACGGTCGCGCTCGGCCCGCTCGACCCGCAGCGCGCGGCCGTCGGCGGGCGACTCGTCATCCCCATGCGCATCGAGGTCACGGGCCTGCGACGCAATCGCGTCGACCCCGGTGTGTGGGAGTCGCTCGACCGGGTCGGGCGATACAGTGACAGCACGGCGAGCGGAACCGTCGTGATCGACCTCGACTGCACGGTCGAGAACCCGGTCGACGCGGCCCGACCGCACTGAACCGCCTGAACCCGCAGCACCACCCCACCCACAGAGCAGGAGGAACCGCGATGGCGCAGACCTCGCCCATTCGACTGGCCCTCGTCGACGACCACCGCATGCTGCTGGGGGCGCTCACCGAGTGGATCCGTCAGGCGGCTGACGACATCGAGATGGTCGCCGCGGTCGCCGCGTGGCCCGACCTGCTCTCGCACCCCGCGTTCCCCGTCGACGTCGTGCTGCTCGACCTCGATCTCAAGGACAACATCCCCGTCTCGCTCAAGATCCAGACGCTCAAGTCGATGAACGTGCGCGTCGTGCTCATGAGCACCTACAGCGAGCCGAACGTCGTGCGCGAGGCCCTCAACGCGGGCGCCCTCGGCTACCTCGTGAAGAGCGAGGACGCCGGCATGATCGTCGAGGCGATCCGCGCCGCCCGCCAGGGCGAGTCGTTCATCTCGGCCGAGCTCGACCTGGCCCTCAACGCCGCCGACATCGGAGGGTCGCCGCGACTGAGCGCGCAAGAGCGCCGGGTCATGGCCCTCTACGGCGCGGGCGAGCCCGTGAAGACGGTCGCGTACCAGCTCGGCATCTCGGAGGAGACGGCCAAGAGCTACCTCAAACGCATCCGCGAGAAGTACCGCATCGCGGGCATCGACGTGGGCACGAAGGTCGCGCTGCGCAAGCAGGCCATCTCCGATGGCATCCTCGTGGATGCTCCCGGCGGGGGCGGCGGGCTCTAGCCCCGCACGGCCGGCGCTGAGGCGCTCGGCGACCAGCGGCGTGCAGCGCTAGGCGACCAGCGCCGTGCGGCGCTCGAGCGCGACGCTCACGATCGCGAGCATCACGCCGCCGAACGCGAGCAGCAGCCCCACCCACGCGGGCGTCAGATAGCCCCACCCGGCGGCCACCACGAGCCCGCCGAGGAAGGCGCCGAGGGCGTTGCCGACGTTGAGGGCCGAGTGGTTGAGGGCCGCCGCGAGCGTCTGCGACTCGCCCGCGACATCCATGAGCCTGGTCTGGATGACGGGCGACATGATCGACGCCGTGAACCCGACGAGGAAGGTTCCGGCGATGAGGCCGACGGGCACCGTGCCCGCGAGGCCGAGCAGCGCGAGCGAGCCGATGAGCCCGGCGAACCCGAGGAACATCGCGCGCGCGGTGCCCGCGTCGGCGAGGCGCCCGCCGATGATGTTGCCGATCGTCAGACCGATGCCCGTGCTCGCGAGCACCCACGGCACCGCGCTGCCGGGCATCCCGGCCGAATCGGTGACCATGGGCGCGATGTAGCTGTAGACGGCGAAGAAGCCGCCGAAGCCGATCGCGCCGACCGCGACAGCGACCCAGACCTGCAGGCTGCCGAAGGCCGCGAGCTCGCGCCGCACAGTCGAGTTGGCGTCGCCGGGCTGCCAGGGCACGAGGATGCGCACGGCGACGAAAGTGGCGGCGAACAGGGCGGCCACGACGAGGTATGCGGCGCGCCAGCCGGCCGCCTGGCCGATGGCGGTGATGAGCGGCACACCGATGACGGTCGCGACGGTGAGCCCGCTGAGTACGAGGGCGACGCCCTGGCCGCGCTTGCCCGGGCCCATGAGGCTCGCGGCGACGAGCGCCGCGATGCCGAAGTAGGCGCCGTGGGGCAGGCCCGCCAGGAAGCGCGCGGCGATGACGAGCTCGAAGGTGGGCAGGGTCGCCGAGGCGACGGTGCCGAGCGTGAAGGCGGCGGCGAGCCACAGCAGCAGGCGGCGGCGCGGCACGCGGCCCGCGAAGGCCGCGATCGTCGGTGCCCCGACGACGACGCCGAGGGCGTAGGCGGTGATGACCCAGCCCGACTGCCCGATCGCCTCCTCGGTGTTCGCGGCGTAGAGGCCGGGCAGCAGGTCGCGCGCGATCTCGGGCAGCAGGCCCATCGCGACGAACTCGGTCGATCCGATGCCGAAACCGCCGAGCGCGAGCGCGAGCAGGGCGGCGTAGACGCGGCCGCGGCTGAGCGGGCGGCGCTCGGCACCGCCGTGGGCACGGCGGTGCGCCTCGTCGTGCTCGCGCTGGGCGCGGGCGTACTCGGCCGCGGTCGCCTCATCGATGATGGGAACGCTGGCGGTCGAGACGCTCACGCGCGATCCCCCAGGGCGGCCTCGAGCCGCTGCACCTTGCCGTCGAGCTCGCCCGTGTGACCCGGGCGGTAGTCGGCCTTGAGCACGAGCGACACGCGCGTGCCGTGCTCGGCCACGGCGAGGGTGGCGCGCTTGACGACATCCATGACCTCGTCCCACTCCCCCTCGATCTCGGTGAACATCGACGAGGTGCGGTTGGGCAGGCCCGATTCGCGCACGATGCGCACGGCCGCCGCGACGGCGTCGTGCACCGAATCCGACGACGAACCGCCCGAGGGGGCCACCGAGAACGCGACGATCATGAGGATGCTCCTTCCGAGGCGGGCGCGGCGGCACCGGCCGCGACTCCCGACGATACGACGCGCGGCCGGGAGCACAGCGCGATGAGGTGCCCCACCGCCCACGCGAGCAGCACGACGTACAGCAGGTTGCGGGCCGAGAGCACGACGAGCATGCGCGGGTCGAGAGCGAGCAGCGAGCCGTAGAGCACGGGGTAGACGAGCTGCGTGAGCCCCGCGATCACGAGCGCGAGCACCGCGGGAACCCGGAACGACGGCCCGCCCCAGGCCTGCCACGCGAGCCCAAGCACGACCGGCACGGCGATCCAGGTGGCGAACTGCGGCGAGCCCACCTTGTTGACGGTGATGAGCGCCATGACGAGGGCGAGCGAGAGCACCGGCAACAGCTCGACCTCGTCGACCCCGCGCCGCGCGGCGACGATGCCGAGCGACACGATGACGAGCACGACGAGCGCGAGTAGCGGCGTCATGTGGTCGGCGGCGAGCTGCGAGCCGTCGCCGACGACCTGCCAGGTCAGGATGCCCTGGTCGTAGTACACGCTCGCCGCCCACTCCCCCGCCGCCGCGGCCCAGAGCCACACGGTCGACACGGGCGACTCGACCTGCAGGCCGCGGCCGGTCTGCTCGGTGATGGGCGTGAGCAGCGCCGAGGCGCCCCCGAGCGCGATGCCCGTCGCGATGACGAGCAACGAGACGGTGACAGCCGCGGCGAGCACCGCGCCGCGGGCGCGCAGGGCGACGAGGGCGGCGAGCAGCAGGCCCGCGGGCCACACCTTGATCCAGGCGCCCACCGCCAGCAGGGCGCCGCCCCACTTCGGGTGATCGGCGATGAGCATGACGGCGACGAGGGCCACAGGCACCGTGATCGCGTCGATGCGGCCGAGCGCGATGGGACCGACGAGCACCAGGAAGAGCATCCACCACCAAGCGGCGCCCGCGCGCCGAGCGCGCTCCTGCACCCCGATGATCGACACGAGCGCGACGGCGTTGAGCATCATGACGAGGGTGAGCCACGTCGTGCCGTACAGGTCGGGGCCGAAGACGTAGGCCGCGAGCATGGGCGCGAGCGCGAGCAGCGGGTAGACCCACGAGGTGTCGATGCCGACCCACTCGGCACCGAGCACCCCGCGCTCGACCCAGAACAGATAGACGAGGGTGACGTCGCCCATCGGCAGGCCGGGGCCGTAGAGGTTGAGGAAGCCGAGCCAGAGGTGCACGACGGCGAAGGCGATCCAGAGGCTCACGGCGCT
>LNFD01000296.1 GCA_001464255.1 Actinomycetales bacterium Ga0077552
TTCATGGTCGCCGACGTGCAGCTCTACGCCGGCCGCAGCCTCGACATCGTGCAGCAGGCTGAGAGCCTCGGCTCGTACGGCGCCGAGATCTCGGCCGATTACGGCAGCTACACGGCGGCCAACGTCATGGTCGAGACGGCCGACCGCGTCACGGGCGACGACGGCGGGGGAGTGCAGCAGTACCTGCTGCTGGTCGGCGCGCTGCGCTCGCTGGCCCGCGGCGAGCACCCACCTGGCCTGACGCTCGACAGCTACCTGCTGCGGTCGCTCTCGATCGCGGGATGGGCGCCGACCTTCGGCGACTGCGCCGTGACCGGCGCGCCCGGCCCCCACAGCGCGTTCGTGGTGCAGCTCGGAGGCATGGTGGCCGACGAGGTCGCCCCGCCCGGCGCCCCGCGCGTGAGCACCGAGACCCGCGAGCTGCTCGCCGCTCTGCTCACGGGCGACTGGCAGACGGCCGAAGCGGCCTCGGAGCGCGCGCGGGCCCAGGCCAATGGCATCGTCGCGGCCTACGCGCAGTTCCACCTCGAGCGCGGGCTGCGCTCGCTGCCGCACGTCGACCGCCACGACGCGCGGTACGACGAGCGCGAAGCGGAGCGCGAGGCCGACCGCGACCTCGCCCACGCCGCCGCGGCGGCCTCCACAATTCAGGAGTCGGCGTGAGCAAGCAGCCGCGACACGCCGAGCCGCTGCGTCCGATCGACTGGACGGGCGAGCATCCTCCTGAATTGCGGAGAGAGCTCGTGCCGCAGCACGTCGCGATCGTCATGGACGGCAACGGCCGCTGGGCCAACCGCCAGGGCCTCACGCGCGTCGAGGGCCACCGCGCGGGCGAGGCGAGCCTGCTCGACGTCGTCGCCGGCGCCGTGCAAATCGGCGTCAAGCACCTGAGCGTCTACGCCTTCAGCACCGAGAACTGGAGCCGCAGCCCCGACGAGGTGCGCTTCCTCATGGGCTTCAACCGCGAGGTGCTGCGCCGCCGCCGCGACCAGCTCGACGCCTGGAA
>LNFD01000297.1 GCA_001464255.1 Actinomycetales bacterium Ga0077552
CACCTCTACGAGCCCGACCAGCCCGACGTCGACCTCTTCGTGCGGTCGAGCGGCGAGCAGCGCACGAGCAACTTCCTGCTCTGGCAGAGCGCCTACGCCGAGATGGTCTTCCTCAACACGCTCTGGCCCGACTTCCGGCGCCGCCACCTGTGGGACGCCATCGAAGACTTCGCGCGCCGCGACCGCCGCTTCGGCGGGGCGGTGGATGCTCCCTCCGCGTAGCCCTCGCGTCGAGCCGCACCACCCGCGGTTACTAGACTTCTCGGCATTGCGTTACTCGGCGCCGGGCATCCAGCTCGGCCGGAATTGGAGACCTCCCCGTGGCTGCCCCCTCTCGGCTCGACAACGTCATCGCGCTCGCCAAGCGGCGCGGCTTCGTCTTCCAGGCCGGTGAGATCTACGGCGGTTCGCGGTCGGCCTGGGACTACGGGCCCCTCGGCGTCGAGCTGAAGGAGAACATCAAGCGCCAGTGGTGGCGCGCGATGGTCACGCGCCGCGACGACGTCGTCGGGCTCGACTCGAGCGTCATCCTGCCCCGCCGCGTGTGGGAGGCCTCCGGCCACGTCGAGGTCTTCAGCGACCCGCTCGTCGAGTGCCTCAGCTGCCACAAGCGGTACCGGGCCGACCACCTGGAAGAGGAGTACGAGGAGAAGAAGGGCCGCGCGCCCGAGAACGGCCTCGTCGATATCGTGTGCGTCAACTGCGGCACGCGCGGGCAGTGGACCGAGCCCAAGGAGTTCTCGGGCCTGCTGAAGACCTACCTCGGCCCGGTCGAAGAAGAGTCCGGGATGCACTACCTGCGCCCCGAGACGGCCCAGGGCATCTTCGTGAACTTCGCGAACGTGCTCAACGCCTCGCGCATGAAGCCCCCGTTCGGCATCGGCCAGATCGGCAAGTCGTTCCGCAACGAGATCACGCCCGGAAACTTCATCTTCCGCACGCGCGAGTTCGAGCAGATGGAGATGGAGTTCTTCGTCGAGCCCGGCACCGACGAGGAATGGCACCAGTACTGGATCGACGCGCGGCTCGCTTGGTACACCGACCTTGGCATCAACCCCGAGAACCTTCGGCTGTACGAGCACGCGCAGGAGAAGCTCTCGCACTACTCCAAGCGCACCGTCGACATCGAGTACCGCTTCGGCTTCACCGGTTCGGAGTTCGGCGAGCTCGAGGGCATCGCCAACCGCACCGACTTCGACCTCTCGACCCACTCGCAGCACTCGGGTGTCGACTTGTCGTACTTCGACCAGAGCAAGGAGGAGCGCTGGGTGCCGTACGTCATCGAGCCCGCCGCCGGCCTCACCCGCTCGCTCATGGCCTTCCTCGTCGACGCGTACTACGAAGACGAGGCGCCCAACACGAAGGGCGGCGTCGATAAGCGCACCGTGCTGCGCCTCGACCGGCGCCTCGCGCCCATCAAGGCCGCGGTGCTTCCGCTCTCGCGCAACGAGCAGCTCTCGCCCGTCGCGCGCGAGCTCGCCGACCGCCTGCGCCAGCACTGGAACGTCGACTTCGACGACGCGGGCGCGATCGGTCGCCGCTACCGCCGGCAGGACGAGATCGGCACGCCGTTCTGCGTCACGGTCGACTTCGACACCCTCGACGACCAGGCCGTCACGGTGCGCGAGCGCGACACCATGGCGCAAGAGCGCATCCCGCTCGCGAAGCTCGAGGCGTACCTGGCCGGCGAGCTGCTCGGCTCCTAGCCGCGCGGCCCCAGGCCGCCCAGCCCCTTGACCCGCGCCGGTCTCCACAATTCAGGAGTCGCGGCGTGGGGCAGGGCATCCACGGGCCTCTGTCGGTGTGTCGACGCCCGCCGACGTCGTCGACTCCTGAATTGTGGAGGCGCACCGGGGTCGGGGAGTCCCTCACACGGAGCGAGCGCGGGCGGCAGGCCGCCGAGGGCCGCGACGGGCGGTCGGGTCGTGCGCGGCCGGGGCATCCTGCGGCGATGGATGCTGCGCACCTCGTCGCCCATCGCGGCGGCGCCCTCGACCGACGCCGGCTGCACGAGCTCGGCGCCACCGATCACGATCTGCGGAGGGCCCTGAGAGCCGGATCGCTCAACCGCCCCCGACGCGGCTGGTACTCGACCTGGGCCGAGAGCGATCCGCGGTTCCGAGCGATGCGCGTCGGCGGGCGGCTCACCGGCCTGAGCGCGGTCGCCGCGCTCGGCGGCTGGGTGCTCGGGAGGCTCCCACTGCACGTGGCGGTGCCGACCAACGCCGCCCGCCTGCGCAGCCAGTGGCGCCGCGACATCCGGCGATCGGATGCTCGCGATGACGGCGTCGTCGTGCACTGGGTCGCGCCCGCGCACGATCGGGGTGCGTCGTCGGGCATCGTCGATCTCGCCGAGGCAGTCGAGCTCGTGTGCCGCACCGAGACCGTCGAGCAGGCGATCGCCGTGCTCGACTGGGCGCGTCGCACGGGCCGGCTCGATCGCATCGAGCTCGCCGAACTGCGCGAGAAGCTGGGGCCGCTGCGCTGGCTCGTCGACGCGAGCGTCGACAACTGCGACTCGCTGCCCGAGAGCCTCGCCCGCACGCGACTGCGCGCCGCGGGAGTGCAGGTCAGCACGCAGGTCGGGTTCACCGATGAGCTCGAGCACATCGACCTCGTGCTCGAGGGCGCCGTGGCCGTCGAGGTCGATGGCGACGAGCACCACCGCGACCGGTTCGAAGTCGATCGTGCGCGCGACCTGGCGATCACGCGGGTCGGGCTGCACGCGGTGCGGCCGAGCGCCCGGCAGGTCTTCACCCGTTGGCCCGCGGTACAGGCGGCTCTGGTGCGCGCGTTGCGCGAGCGCGGCATCCTCGTCGTTCTCCACAATTCAGGAGTCGAGCAGGTGGGAAGGCCCGCGACTCGCCGTGAGAGCGCGCCCCCGGGGCTGCACCAGCGAGGAACTCCTGAATTGTGGAGACGAGCCCGCGCCGGCTGAGGCGGGAATACACCCGAGTGGGCCGCGTTGACCTCAGTGTGAGCAACCCCATCGATGTGCAGATCTGGTCCGACGTGCAGTGCCCCTGGTGCTACATCGGCAAGCGCAAGTTCGCCGCCGCCGTCGAGCAGTTCGACGGCGACGTCACCGTGACCTACCGCAGCTTCGAACTCGCGCCCGACACCCCGGTCGACTTCGAGGGCTCGCCCGTCGACTACCTGAGCCAGCGCAAGGGCATCAGCCCCGAGCAGGCGCAGATGATGGTCGACCGGGTCAGCGGCATCGCCGAGTCGGTGGGGCTCGAGTACCACTACGACCGCATCCACCAGACGAACACGGTGCTCGCGCACGAACTGCTGCACTTCGCGAAGGCGCACGGCAAGCAGGTCGAGCTCAAGGAGCGCCTGCTGCGCGCCTACTTCACCGAGGGCCGCCACATCGGCCGCGCCGATGACCTCGCCGAGCTGGCTGCGGAGGTCGGCCTCGACCCGAGCGCCGCGGCCACCGCCCTCGCCGAGCACACCTACCTGCCCGACGTGAAGGCCGACATGGCGCAAGCGGTCGCGTACGGCATCCAAGGCGTGCCGTTCTTCGTCATCGACGCGAAGTACGGCATCTCGGGCGCCCAGGAATCCGCGACCTTCCTGGCCGCGCTGCAGCAGGCCGCCGCCGAGCGCGAGTCGGCCCCCGTCGAGGCATCATGACGATGGATGCCGCACCGAAGCCCTTCGCCATGCTCGGCAACCCCGCCGCCGAGGCCTGCGAGGGCGACGCCTGCCTCATCCCCGGGGCTGAGGCCCCGTCGGGCGCCTCCACAATTCAGGAATAGCCGCCCCGAAAGCCGCGCGACACGCCGTGCGAGCGCTCTCACGCGGCAGTGCGCGCATCCGTCTCCTGAATTGTGGAGACGAGCGCGAGGTCAGCGCGGCGCGAGCGGCTCGCTGATGTCGGCCACGACGGCGCCGAGCGCCGCGAGGAGCGAGTAGCCGTGCTCGCCCGCGCCCATCGACACGCGCCGCCCGGCCATGCCCGCATCGGCATACACGGGCCACGCGGTCGTCGAGCCGAGCGGCGTGATCGTGCCGCGCTCGTACCCCGTCGCTGACAGCGCGAGCTCGGGCGAGGGCAGCTGCAGCTTGTTCACGCCGACGAGCGCGCGCAGCTTCGGCCACGAGATCTGCCGGTCGCCGGGGATGAGCGCGAAGAGGAAGGTACCGTCGCTGCGCTTGACGACGAGCGATTTGACGATGTCGGCCGGGGTGATGCCGAGAATCGACGCGGCCTCCTCGAGCGACGAGGCGCGCATCCGCTCGATGAACTCGACCGCCAGCCCGCGCGCCGCGGCATCGGCCGCTACCCGTTCGCGTCCACCCTGCGTCATGGCCCCAT
>LNFD01000298.1 GCA_001464255.1 Actinomycetales bacterium Ga0077552
CCGCGGCGGCGCGTGGTCTCGAAGCCGTCGCCGACCTCGACGCCCTTGATGGCCTGGATGCCCATGAGCGCCGCCGCGAGCTTGGCGTCGAGGCGGCGGTCCCAGTGCACGTACGAGCCGAGTCCCGGCGGCACGCCGTAGGCGAGCACCTCGACGACCCCGCCGAGCGTGTCGCCCTCCTTGTGGGCGGCGTCGACCTCGGCCACCATCGCCTCACTCGTCTCGGGGTGCAGGCACCGCAACGGGTCGGCGTCGAGCCGGTCGACGTCGTCGGGCAGCGGCAGCGGGGCGTCGTCGGGCACCCGCACGGGCCCGATCGCGAGCGTGTGGGCGACGAGCCGGATGCCGAGCTCGCCGAGGAAGGACCGCGCGACGGCGCCGAGCGCGACGCGGGCCGCGGTCTCGCGCGCGCTCGCGCGCTCGAGCACGGGGCGCGACTCGTCGAAGCCGTACTTCTGCATGCCGACGAGGTCGGCGTGGCCCGGGCGCGGGCGCGTCAGCGGCGCGCCGCGCGCACCCGTCAGCTCGCCCGGGTCGACGGGGTCGGCGCTCATGATGGTGGTCCACTTCGGCCACTCGGTGTTGCCGATGCGCAGGGCGATGGGGCTGCCCATGCTCACGCCGTGGCGCACGCCGCCCGAGATGGTCAGCTCGTCCTGCTCGAACTTCATGCGCGCACCGCGCCCGTAGCCGAGCTTGCGACGCTGCATGTCGGCCTGGATGGCCTCGCGCAGCACGGGCACGCCCGCGGGCATCCCCTCGAGCACGGCGATCAATTCGGGGCCGTGGGATTCCCCGGCGGTCAACCAGCGCAGCATGCCTCCATCCTCCCACGGGCGCGAGCCGCGGGATGCCGTGAGCCGACTCAGACGGCGTCGAGCGCCGTGCGCATCGCGGCCTCGACCCCGACCTCGTCGCCGAGCGGGGAATCGGTCTGACCGGAGACGAAGAACCGCACCTGGCGCACCGCCTGGTGCAGCAGCATGTCGCGCCCCGAGGCCACGCGACCGCCGACCGCGAGCCACTGGGCCGCGAGCGGCCCGGGCCAGGGGTGGTAGGTCACGTCGAGGGCGACCGCCGTGGTGCGAGCGTCGAAGGGGAGCTCGGAACGGAGGGCGACACCGTTGGGGAGCGTCCACGCGACGACGTCGGCGCCCTCGACGACGTGCTCGAGGTCGCCCAACCGCACGACGTCGAGCTCGAGACCGAGGTCGTCGGCCAGCTGCGCGAGCGATGCCGTGCGCGCGGGCTCGCGCACCGCGATCGTCGCGCTGCGCAGGCCGAGGCTGTCGAGCGCGACGAGCACCGACCGCGCGGTCGCACCGGCTCCGGCGATCACGGCGTGATGGGCCGTGTCGAGGCCCGCATCCTGCAGCGATCGCTCGATGCCCGCGACGTCGGTGTTGCGCGCGACGCGCCGGCCGTCGTCGGCGAGCAGGAGGGTGTTCGCGGCGCCCGTGAGCGACACCGCGTCATCCCGCTCGTCGGCGATCCGGCAGAGCTCCTCCTTGAGCGGCATCGTCGCCGAGAGCCCCCGCCACGAGCGGTCGAGGCCCTCGAGGAAGGCCTGCAATTCGTGTTCACGCACCTCGTAGCGGTCGTAGTGCCAGTCGAGCCCGAGGTGCCGGTACGCGGCGGCGTGCAGCACGGGTGACAGCGAGTGGGCGACCGGATGCCCGAGAACGCCGAGTCGCCTACTCACAGTACGCAGCGTTCTCCTCGCTGGCCCGGCACCACTGCCGCAGCACCTCGACCGCGGCTTCGTGCTGATCGACGGTCTCGGAGAACACCGTCTCGCCGGTCTGGAGGTTGATCGGGACGAAGAAGAACCACGGACCGGGCGTCGGCGAGATCGCCGCGTCGATCGCGACCTCGCCGGGCAGACCGATCGGCCCGATCGGCAGTCCGTCGTTCGCATAGGTGTTGTAGGGGTTCGAGGCGTCTGCGCGCTCGGCATCGGTCGTCCAGACCGTCGAGAAGTTCCCGGTGCCGTAGGCGACCGTCGCGTCGGATTCGAGGCGCCAACCGCCCTCGAGCCGGTTGTAGAACACTTGCGCGATCTTCCCGAAGTCGTCGGTATTGGGCCCCGCCTCGCGTTGCACGAGGCCGGCCATCGTGAGGATGCGGTGGCGGTCCTCCGGTGCGACGCCGCGGGCGTCCAGGCGCGCGAACATCTCATCGACAAGCACCTGGATGACCTGCGGCGCGGTGAGCCCGGGCTCGAACTCGTACGTCGCCGGGAAGAGGTAGCCCTCGAGGCTCGGCGCCTCGGCGGGGATGCCGAACACGGTCGGGTCGACCGCCGCCGCCTCGAACTCCTCGAACGGGATCTCGGTACCGAGCGCGAGCAGCCCGAGCGCGTCGATGATCGTCGTGCCCTCGGGGATCGTGACGCTCGCCGTCACCCGGTTCGCCGGGTCGCGCAGCACGTCGAGCGCGGCCCGCGCCGACATCTGCTCCTGCAGAAGGTAGGTGCCCGGGAAGAGCACGATCGACTCGTCGGCGAGCAGCAGCTCGTAGAAGGCCGTGAAGCTCATGGTGACGCCCGCCTGCTGCAGGGTGCGCGCGACGTCCTCGCCGATGTCGCCGGGGCGCACCACGATCGTCACCTCGGTGCCGTTGCCGTCGCCCTCGTAGTCGTTCGGCAGCTCCCAGCCGAGCAGCTCGCGCACCTGCGACTCGTAGTTCGCCCAGACGTAGGCCGCGGCGCCGCCGGCGAGGCCGAGCAGCAGGGCGAGCACCCCGAGCAGCACCCACGGCCACCGGCGTCGCGGCGCACGCGACGGCGACCGGCCCGCATCCCGCCCTCGACGGCCGTCGGCCGCGCGCGCGTCGCGCCGGCTCTGCGGCGCGGTCGTCGTCGCCGTCTCGCCACCAGCCGCGGCATCGGGCTGGCTACGGAAGATGTCGTCCCAGGGATCGGAGTCGGTCACGCGGTCGGTCGTCCTTCGTGCGGCTCGACGAGCGCGCCGGGCGGGTTCCCGGTCGAGCGCTCGAGGTCGAGGGCGTGCTGGAGCAGGATAACAGCGGCGACCTGGTCGACCACGGAGCGCGAGTTCTTCGCCGTGCGCCCGGCCTCGCGCAGCCCGCGCGCCGCGCTCACGGTCGTGAGCCGCTCGTCGACGAGCCGCACCGGCACGGCGAGCACCGCCGCGAGCTGCTCGGCGATGTCGCGCGAGTCGGCCGTCGAGGCCGTCTCGGCACCGCTCAGCGAGAGCGGGAGGCCCACGATCACCTCGATCGCCTCGAGCTCGTCGACGATGCTCCGGATGCCCGCAACGGGTTCCTCGCGCCGCGCGAGCGTCGCCACCGGCGTCGCGAGCATGCCGTGCGGATCGCACCGCGCGACGCCGACCCGGGCGCGGCCCACGTCGATGCCGAGCCGCACGCCGGACCGCATGATCAGTGCCGTAGCTCCGCGAGCACTGCCTCGATCGCCGCGGGGATCGCCGAGGGGTCGGCGCCCCCGCCCTGGGCGAGGTCGTCCTTGCCGCCGCCACCGCCGCCGAGCACGCCCGAGGCCGTGCGCGCGAGCGCCCCGGCCTTCGCACCCGCCTCGCGTGCGGCCGGCGTCGTCGCGACGATGACGGTGGCCTTACCTGCGACCTCGGCGGCGAGCACGACGACCGTCGGGCCGTCGTTCAGGCGTCCGCGCACGCTCGTGGCGAGCATCCGCACGTCATCGGCAGACCCGAGCGCGCCGAGGTTCTCGGCCACGACGGTGTAGCCGCCCAGCGTCGTCGCCGCGGCGACGAGCGCGGGCACGCGCTCGGTGAGGCGCGCCGACTCGAACTGCGCGATGGACTTCTCGGCCGCCTTGAGCTGCGCGCTCAGGTCGGCGATGCGCTCGGCGAGCTGGTCGCGCGGCGTCTTGAGGCTGCTCGTGAGCTGCTGCACGAGCGCACGCTCGGCCGCGAACTCGCGGAATGCCTCGAGGCCCACGAGCGCCTCGACGCGACGGTTGGTCGAGCCGACGGACGACTCGCTCACGAGGCTGATCATGCCGATCTCGGCCGAGGCGCCGACGTGCGTGCCCGCGCAGAGCTCGCGCGACCACGGGCCGCCGATGTCGACGACGCGCACGGTCTCGCCGTACTTCTCGCCGAAGAGGGCCATCGCGCCGAGCGACTTGGCCTCGTCGAGCGCCATGACGCGCGTCTGCACGGGCAGGTTGTCGCGCACGGCGATGTTGCTGATCTCCTCGATCTCGCTGCGGGTCGCCGGGCTGAGCGCCTGGTTCCAGCTGAAGTCGAGCCGCATGTAGCCGGCCTTGTTGTACGAGCCGGACTGGTGGGCGTCGCCTCCGAGGGTCTGCCGCAGCGCGGCGTGGATGACGTGCGTGGCCGAGTGCGCCTGGGTCGCCGAACGGCGGTAGACCGGGTCGACCTGCGTGCGCGCGGCGTCGCCCACGTGCACCTCGCCCGAGCGCACTTGCACGGTGTGGCTGATGAGCCCCTTGACGGGCTTCTGCACGTCGAGCACCTCGAGGTCGAAGCCGCTGCCGACGATCGCGCCCTCGTCGCTGTCTTGACCACCCGACTCGGCGTAGAGCGTGGTCTCGGCGAGGATGACCTCGGCGATGTCGCCCGCCTGCGCGACGGGCACGCTCTGGCCGCCGACGAGGATGCCGAGGATGGTCGTCTCGGTCTCGAGCTCCTCGTAGCCGAGGAAGGCGGTCTCGCCCGCAGCGCGGAACTCGCCGTAGACGCTGAGGTCGGCGAGGGCGCCCTTCTTCGACTTCGCGTCGAGCTTCGCGCGCGTGCGCTGCTCGGCCATGAGGCGGTCGAACTCGGCGCGGTCGACGGTGAGGCCGTTCTCCTCCGCCATCTCGAGCGTGAGGTCGAGCGGGAAGCCGAAGGTGTCGTGCAGCTGGAAGACCGTGTCGCCCGGCAGCGTCGAGGCGCCGGCGGCGGTCGTCTCGGCCACCGCGAGGTCGAGGATGCTGGTGCCGGCCGCGAGCGTGCGAAGGAACGCCTCCTCCTCACCGAGCGCGAGCCGCGAGACACGGTCGTAGTGCTCGGTGATCTCGGGGTACGCCGAGCTCATGGCGTCGCGCGACGCGGCGAAGAGCACATCGAAGCTCGGGGCGTCGACGCCGAGCAGGCGCATCGCACGGATGCTCCGCCGCAGCAGGCGGCGCAGGATGTAGCCCCGCCCCTCGTTGCCGGGGGCGACGCCGTCGGTCATGAGCATGAGGCTCGAGCGCACGTGATCGGCGATGACGCGCATCCGCACGTCGTCGTCGTGGTCGGCGCCGTAGCGGCGGCCCGACATCGCGGCCGCGGCGTCGAGCACCGGACGCACCTGGTCGATCTCGTACATGTTCTCGACGCCCTGCGTGAGGAACGCGACGCGCTCCATGCCCATGCCCGTGTCGATGTTCTTGTTGGGCAGCTCGCCGAGGATCTCGAAGTCGTTCTTGCCCGTGCCCTCGCCGCGCAGATACTGCATGAAGACGAGGTTCCAGATCTCGACATAGCGGTCGTCATCGGTCGCGGGGCCGCCGTCGATGCCGTAGGCGGGGCCGCGGTCGAAGAAGATCTCCGAGCACGGGCCGGCGGGGCCGGGCTGGCCCGTCGACCAGTAGTTGGTGTCCATGTCGAGCCGCTGGATGCGGTCGTCGGGCAGGCCCGCGATCTTCTTCCAGAGCGCGATCGCCTCGTCGTCGTCCTTGTAGACCGTGACCCAGAGGTCCTTCTCCTGGAATCCCATGCCGCCGTCGGCCTGCGACGTGGTCAGCAGCTCCCAGGCGTAGCCGATCGCGCCCTCTTTGAAGTAGTCGCCGAACGAGAAGTTGCCGTTCATCTGGAAGAACGTGCCGTGGCGCGGCGTCTTGCCGACCTCTTCGATGTCGTTCGTGCGGATGCACTTCTGCACGCTCGTCGCGCGCGGGTACGGCGCGGGCACGACGCCTGTGAGGTACGGCACGAAGGGCACCATGCCGGCCACGGTGAAGAGCAGCGTCGGATCGTCGCTGACGAGGGAGGCGGAGGGCACGACCGTGTGACCGCGGGTTCCGAAGAACTCGAGCCACCGGCGCTGGATGTCGGCGGTCTGCATGAGGGGCTGTGGCGTCCTGGATCGAGGGTGAGGGAGACGGGGCGCGGCGCCCCGTCGACTACTTGAGGCGGTTCGTGAGGTCGGCGATCGTGTCTTCGGCCTCGGCGACGGCGGCGCGCAGCTCGGCCTCGCGCTGCTTGTAGCCGTCGACGACGGCAGAACCGAACTCGCGGGCCTTCGAGTCGACGTCGTCGAAGAACTGCTTGCCCTGCGGGGTCTTCGAGACCTGGTGGGCGGCGACGAAGCCGAGCGCGATGCCGACGATGAGCCAAGCGGCGTTCTTCATGGGTGCTCCCTCGTGAGAAGTCGGGTGTGGTGGGCCTTCAGCCTAGCGGCCGAACGCGAACGGGGGCCCGGCGCGATGCCGGGCCCCCGTTCGACGGAGCGTGGTGCTGAGTGCTAGCGAGCCGCGTAGTACTCGACGACGAGCTGCACTTCGCAGGTCACAGGGACCTCGGCGCGCTTCGGGCGGCGCACGAGGCGCGACTGCAGCTTGTCGAGCTCGACCTCGAGGTAGGCCGGAACCTTGGGCAGCACGTCGACGTGACCGCCGGCGGCCGCGACCTGGAACGGCTCGGTGCCCTCGGAACGCGGCTTGACGTGGATCAGCTGACCCGGCTTGACGCGGAACGAGGGGCGGTCGACGAGCTGGCCGTCGACCATGATGTGGCGGTGCACGACCATCTGGCGCGCCTGCGCCGTGGTGCGGGCGAAGCCCGAGCGCAGCACGAGGGCGTCGAGGCGCATCTCGAGCAGCTCGACGAGGTTCTCACCCGTCAGGCCGGCCGAGCGGCGCGCCTCGTTGAACGCGATCTTGAGCTGGGCCTCACGGATGCCGTACTGCGCGCGCAGACGCTGCTTCTCGCGCAGACGCACGGCGTAGTCGCTGTCGGCCTTGCGCTTGGTGCGGCCGTGCTCACCGGGAGCGTAGGGGCGCTTCTCGAGGTACTTGGCGGCCTTCGGGGTGAGGGCGATGCCGAGCGCGCGGGAGAGGCGGGTCTTGCTGCGAGTGCGTGACTTGGTAGACACGGTTTCCTTCCATGGGCGTGGCCGAGAATCTCAGCGGCTCACGGGCGTACACCGCTCCGTCCGGTCCAGACGCACGCCGAGGCGATCCGGGGGAAGCTACGAGGGAGGGTGTGCCCATATCTGACGGGCCGAGCAAGCCTACCAGAGCCGGGGGCGGCCGTCAGTCGGCCGCGGCTTCGCCGCGCGTGATCGCCCGCAGCTTCGCGAGCCGCGCCGCGATCTCGCGCTCGTGGCCGCGCTCGGTCGGCCGGTAGTACTCGGTGCCGACGAGCTCGTCGGGCAGGTGCTGCTGCTGAGCGACCCCCACGGGCTCGTCGTGCGGGTACACGTAGCCCTTCCCGTGCCCGAGGCGCTTCGCCCCCGGGTAGTGGGCGTCGCGCAGTGGCTTGGGCACGCGGCCCAGCCGACCCGCGCGCACATCGGCGATCGCCGCGTCGATGCCGACGTAGGCCGCGTTCGACTTGGGCGCCGTCGCGAGGTAGACGACCGCCTCGGCGAGCGGGATGCGGCCCTCGGGCATGCCGATGAGCTGCACCGCCTGCGCGGCGGCGACGGCGATCGGCAGGGCCTGCGGGTCGGCCGTGCCGATGTCCTCCGCCGCCGAGATGATGACGCGGCGCGCGATGAAGCGCACGTCCTCCCCCGCCTCGATCATGCGCGCCAGGTAGTGCAGCGCGGCATCGGGGTCACTGCCCCGGATCGACTTGATGAAGGCGCTGATGACGTCGTAGTGCTCGTCGCCCTGCTTGTCGTAGCGCAGCAGGGCGCGATCGACGGCCGCAGCGACGATCTCGGCCGTGATGACCGGATGCCCCTCCCCCGGCTCGCCGCACGCCGCGGCCGACTGGGCCCCGGCCTCGAGCGCCGTCAGCGCGCGCCGTGCG
>LNFD01000299.1 GCA_001464255.1 Actinomycetales bacterium Ga0077552
GGCAGTCAGCCCGCGAGCCAGGTGGGCTGGGAGTCGATGCAGGGGCTCTCGAGCTTCCGCCGTGACCTCAGCCGCGTGGCGCTCGAGGGCGACGAGGTCGTCGGCTTCGTCGTGAGCGAGGTCAACGAGGACGACTGGGAGCGCCAGGGCTCGCGCTCGGGCTACATCGCTCTCGTCGGCACCGTGCGCGCGTGGCGCGGCCGCGGGCTCGCGAGCGCGCTCCTGGCCGAGGTGCTCGAGGCCTACCGCGCGGTCGACCTCGAGCGCGCGGTGCTCGACGTCGACGCCGACAACCCGACGGGGGCGCTCGGGGTCTACACCCGGCTCGGCTTCGCGCCGACAGCGCGCGACGTGTCGTACCGCGTTGTCTACTGACGAGGGTCAGCGGGGCCGCTGCAGCTCGGGGTTCGCCTCGTAGTCGATCGGGGCCGGGAGGTCGGCGAGGTACTGCAGCGCCGACTCGACCGCGCCGGTGTAGATGCGGCCGCCCGTCGGCCCGGGGTGCACCTGGTCGCGCGCAAGCAGGTCGATCTGCGGCGCGATCGCGCTGCGCCAGTCGGCGATCACGACCTCGCGGTAGTCGGCCGCGAAGGCCGCGAGATGCCCGTTGACCTCGGGGATCCACCCGCGCGGCGCCTGCGCGCTCACGAGCACGAGCGACCGCTCGGGGCCGATGATCGCGCGAAGCTCGTGGAGGATGGCCGGATCGATCGGGCCGTTGGTGCCGAGCCCGATGACGACGTACGGTCGCAGCTGCCCCGCCGCGGCGAGCGCGCTCACGATGGCGGGCGCCTGGCGCATCTGCCGCGAGACAGCGGCGTCGA
Organism: Actinomycetales bacterium Ga0077552; assembly: GCA_001464255.1. Lineage (GTDB taxonomy): Bacteria > Actinomycetota > Actinomycetes > Actinomycetales > Microbacteriaceae > Microcella. The sequence continues at coordinate 825 of LNFD01000299.1, forward strand.
TCGCGATGCCCGGGAAGCGCGCCTGCAGTTGCGGGGCCGCCGCCAGCATGACCGAGTCGCCGACCGCGACGATCTGATCGCCGCCGGGGAGCGGGGCAGCGGGGGACTCGGCGGGGACGGGCTCTGCCATGGGCCGGCGCAGCGGCACCGCGGCGACGGGCGCCGCCGGGGCGTCGAGCGCGGCCTGACCGGCGGCGATGAAGGCCGCCGCCTCGGACTG
>LNFD01000300.1 GCA_001464255.1 Actinomycetales bacterium Ga0077552
GGCGAGCCCCGCGGCGAGCAGCGCGCGACGGGGTCGCGACCCGCCCGTCTCGCGCCGCAGCAGGGCTTCGAGCCGCCGCGTGCGCACGGGCTGCTCCACGAACCGGTGGCTCAGCGCCGCGAGCACGAGCGCGATCACGAGCGCCGCGAGCCCTAGCAGCCAGGCCTGCTCGCCGACCCGGTCGATCGCGGGCAGCGCCGCGCCGAGCAGGATGAGCACGGGCCAGTGCCACAGGTACAGGCCGTAGGAGCGCTCGCCGAGCCAGCGGGGGAGCGGGGTATCCGCGATGCGGGCGGCGGCGCCGGCGGGATGCGCGAGGCACACGATGAGCACGGCCGTCAGCAGCGTTGCGGCGACGATGCCGCCCCGGTAGGCGGCGGCGCCGTCGATCGAGAGCACGGAGGCGAGCGCGACGAGGCCGCCTGTCGCCAGCAGCGCACCGGCGTCGGCGGCACGAGCGGGCACCCGGGAGGGCCCGGGCACGCCGAGCAGCGGGTCGCGCGCGAGCGCGAGCCCGGCGCCGAGCAGCAGCCCGAAGCCGTGCGTGAGGGTCGAGAGGTAGGCGGCCGAGGCAGGGGCGGGGTCGACTGCCGGGTCGCCCGCGAGCACCGCCATCGCGACGGCCGAGGCGAGCGCGAGCGCGAGCGGCAGCGCGACCCGCAGCGCCCGCGCGGGGAGCAGGAGCAGCAGCACGACGAGGAGCGGCCAGAGCAGGTAGAACTGCTCCTCGACCGCGAGCGACCAGGCGTGCCGGAACAGCTCGGGGCTCGTCTGGTCGAGGTAGCTCGAGCCCTGCGCGATCGACACCCAGTTGCTGCTGAACGTCAGCACCCCGGCGAGCTGCCACCCGATGCCGACGAGCACGTCGCCGCCGATGGCCGCGGCGACCGCCGCCGTCGTGCCGACCATGACCACGAGCGCCGGCAGCAGGCGCCGGGCCCGCCGCCCCCAGAAGCGGCGGATCGCGACCCGGCCGTTCGCACGGTGCTCGGCGACCAGCAGGGCGGTGATGAGGTACCCGCTGACGACGAGGAACACGTCGACGCCGATGAAGCCGCCTGGGGCGAGCCCGGGGAACAGGTGGTAGGCCAGCACGAGCACGATGGCGAGCGCCCGCAGGCCGTCGAGCCCCGGGAGTCGATCGCGAGCGACGCTGCTGGTGCTGATGGCCGACATGGTGCTTCCAGGGTCCCTCCCCTCGGGCTCGCGGTCAAACCGAGCGCTCTAGACTCGGGGACCGTGGAGACTGTGCGACTGCGGCTCGACCTCGCCTACGACGGAACGGCCTTCTCCGGGTGGAGCCGCCAGCCGGGCCTCCGCACGGTCGAGGGCGTGCTCGACGCCGCGATCGCGACGCTGCTGCGCGACCCCGAGCTCGAGGTGCGCCTCGTCGTCGCCGGTCGCACCGACGCGGGGGTGCACGCGACGGGGCAGGTCGCGCACATCGACCTGACCCCCGAGCAGTACCGCCGCCTCGCCTCGGCGCGCCGGGGCGGCTCGATCGAGCACTCGGTGGCGAGGCGCCTCAACGGCATCGTCGCCGCGACGGCGTCCGACGTCGTGATCGACCGGGTGTCGCTCGCCCCCGCCGGGTTCGATGCCCGCTTCTCGCCCGTCTGGCGCCGCTACGAGTACCGCATCGCCGACGCGCTGAGCCACCGCGATCCGCGCCGGCGCACCCACACCCTGTGGCACCACGCCGAGCTCGACGCGGCGGCGATGGATGCTGCTGCCGCGAGCCTCACCGGACTCCACGACTTCGCGGCCTTCTGCAAGCCGCGCGAGGGGGCCACGACCATCCGCACCCTGCTCGACTACGGATGGACGCGGGATGCCGAGGGCGTGCTCGTCGCTCGCGTGCGGGCCGATGCCTTCTGCCACTCCATGGTGCGGGCGCTCGTCGGCGCGGCCGTCGCGGTCGGGCTCGGCCGGCTGGAGCCCGAGCGGCTGAGCGGCATCCTCGCCGACGCCGTCAAGGCCAACGCCTTCGCGGTCGTCGCGGCGACGGGGCTCACGCTCGTCGAGGTGGGGTACCCGCCCGACGACGAGCTCGGGGCGCGCGCCGAGCTGACCCGTGCGCGTCGCGAACCGCTCGGCCGGGCATCCGACCCCTCGGACTGATCGGACGGACAGCGGGTGAA